>CAZVDW010000872.1:0-17262 GCA_964625645.1 uncultured Rhodospirillaceae bacterium | reverse complement strand
GTCGACGTTGAGCGGGCGAAACTCGCCGCGGCTCACGCCGTCGCTGATCACCTCTGCCAGCAAGGCCCGCTCGCGCGAGCGATGGGCCTCGATCAGCGCCTCGCGCTCCTGGCAGACATGGTCGATCAGCTCTTCCAGGTGCGGGTCGCTTTCGATCAGGCCATGCAGGGCTTGCACTTTGAGCCGGATCACCCGGTGCATGCGCTCGGCGGCACCGAGCTCGCCGTCAGCGGCGATCGCCGCCATGTCGTGGCGCATATTCGCCAGCCACTGCTGGGCGCTGGCCGCCGCGATGTCGCCCTTGCTGTCGTAATAGCGATAGATATTGGCCGCCGACATGCCGCAATCGGCGCCGATCTCGGCCAGCGTCGTCTTGGCGAAGCCATAGCGCTTGAAGCGCGCCTCGGCGGCCGCCTGAATGCGCGCACGCACCTGCGCCGGCGCCGTCTCGGCCGCTGCCGTCCGCTTGTCGATCGAATCGCCCATGGCTGCATGAGTAAATGATAAACAGTGAATACTCAACACAATATTCAGTGATCATACTCCCGGCACGGCGTCTGGAACGGCTATGATGGCGCCATGGAACAGCAAGCCCCCGAAACCGCGATCGTCGAAGTGCGCCAGGAATTCAGCAATTACCTGGAATTGCTCGCCGTCGTCGGCCAGGACTTTGCCACCTCGCTCGATATCGACGAGACCCTCCGGCTGACATTGTCGCGCATCGTCAACTATCTCGATGCCGAAGCCGCCTCGCTGTTCATGCTCGAGAACGACGACACCGAGATCGTCTGCCGCGTCAGTGTCGGGCCTTCGGACATTGCCGGCCTGCGCCTGAAATACGGCCAGGGCATCGTCGGCCAGTCGATTTCCCAGCAGGCCAGCCTGATGGTGCGGGACGTCTCCAAGGACGCCAACTTCCTGCGCTCGGTTGACGAAAAGACCGGCTTCACCACCCGCTCCATCCTTTGCGCCCCGATGAGCCTGAACGATGTCCATCTCGGCGCCGTCGAGGTCATCAACAAGCGCAACGCCGAAGGGCTGTTCGCCGAGCGCGACCGCGATGCCTTGCGCGTGCTCGCCGCCTCGGCGGCGCTGGCGATCCGCAACGCCACCCTGACGAAATCCCTCATCGCCCAGCAGCGCTTGCAGCGTGAGCTGGAGCTGGTGGCGGAGCTTCAGCTTTCGCTGCTGCCCGACCGCCGGGAAGATGACTTTCCGGTGCATGGGGTGAACGTTCCGGCGCGTACCGTCTCGGGCGATTTTTTCGATTTTTTCCCCTTGCCCGACGGGCGCATCTGCTTCGATCTCGGCGATGTCGCCGGCAAGGGCATCCAGGCCGCCCTGCTGATGGCCAAGGCTTCGAGCCTGGTGCGCTGTCTCGGCAAGAGCGTGCACCATCCCGGCGAGTTGCTGGGCCTGGTCAACCGGGAGATCTGCGAGACCGCGAGCCGCGGCATGTTCGTGACCCTGGTGGTCGGCATTTACGACCCGGCCAGCGGCCATGTGATCCTGGCCAATGCAGGCCATGAGCCGCCCCTGCTGGTGGCGGCAGACGGCAGCGTGCGCGACTTTCCCGCCACCGCGCCGCCCGTGGGCGTTTCCGCCGACCTCTTTCCCGACAACCGTTTCCCCGAGGTCGCCTTCGATCTCGACGGCGGCAGCCTGTACATCTTCACCGATGGTGTGACCGAAGGGACGATAGACGACGGCAAGCCGCTGGGCAGCGACGGCGTGCGCGAGCTGCTACGGGAGCTTTCGCCGCTGGCCGCGGCCGAGCGCGTCGACGAGATCGCCACGCGCTTCACCCGCTCGGACAAGCCGTTGCACGACGACCTCACCATGCTGGTGCTGCAGGACCGCCGGCCCGATGCGCATTTGCTCGAGCTGCGCCTGCCGGCAACGGCCGAAACCCTGAGGGAAATTCGCGACGAGGTCCGGGCGGTAAGTGCGCAGGCGGGCTGCGGCGAGGAATGCACCGAGGAAATCGTGCTTGCCGTCAACGAAGCCTGCATGAATATCATTCAACACGCCTATGGAGAGGAGGGCAAAGGCGAGATCTTGCTCGAAATCCGCGTGATCGAGGGTGGGCTCGAGGTGCGGCTGACGGATTTCGCCGCGCCGGTGGATCCGGAAACCGTGAAACCGCGTCCCTTGGAGGAGTTGCGGCCGGGCGGACTGGGCACGCGATTCATGAGCGAATGCATGGATGAAGTGCGCTTTGTGCTGCCGGCGCCGGCCGGCGCCGGCAATCAGTTGTGGATGCGCAAGCGTATCGCTTGATACCCGCCGCCGCTTTTCGGCTAGAATGGCGGCGGCACGACTGGGAGGGGTCGCCGATGAAACATGAGGTAGCAAAGGAGCACGGTCTGGCTGTCGTCGCCTTCAGCGGCGATATCGACTTCGGCTCGTCGCCGGAGGCCCGGCGCGTGTTGCTCGATACCCTGGAGAACGAAGGCGGCCTTTTGGTGGACCTTGCGGCCGTCGCCTATATCGACAGCTCCGGTGTGGCCAGCCTCATCGAGGCCTTCCAAAGCGCCAAGGGCAGCGGCAGCCGTTTCGCCCTGGTCGCGGTAAGCGATGCCGCCATGCGCGTCCTGCGCCTCGCCCATCTGGAACGGGTCTTCCCGATTTTCGATTCGGTGGCCGCCGCCGTCGCCGACGCCGGTTAGAGCGCGTCGGGCTGCCATGGCGGAGCAGACCGCGCCCGGTCCGCGACGGAGCCTGACCGAGGCAATCGGCCGCCAGGCGATCGCCGGCCTCGCCACCGTCGCCCGCGGTATCGAAGGCGTCGGCACCGGCATGGTGCTGCTGGTCCAGAGTTTCGGCCTGTTGTTCTTCGGCCGCCTGCGCCACCAACCGGTGCGCCTGCCCTCGGTGATCGCGCAGATGATGGAAATCGGCATTCGTGCCGTGCCCATCGCCTCCGTGCTCGCTTTCATGATCGGCATGACGCTTGCCATGCAGGGCATCGACCTGCTCAAGACCTTCGGCGCCGAAAGCCAGGTGGTGCTGGCCGCCGCCCTGTCCGTGACGCGGGAGTTCGCCCCCCTTATCATGGGCGTGCTGGTGGCCGGCCGCTCAGGCTCGGCGCTGGCGGCACGTATCGGCACCATGGTCATTAGTCAGGAAATCGATGCCTTGCGGGTCATGGGTATCAGCCCGGTGCGCTATCTTGTGGTGCCGGCCTTGCTATCCATGCTGATCATGCTGCCGCTGTTGACCTTCCTGGCCGATGTCCTCGGCCTGCTCGGCGCCGCGCTCTACGCCAATCTCGAGCTCGGCATGTCGCTGCGTGCCTTCGCCGATGCCGCTCTCGAAGCGCTTACCGTCGACCACGTGATGCATGGCATATCCAAGAGCTTCATCTTCGGCGGCATCATCGCCTTGGTCGCGGTGGTCAACGGCTTTGCGGTCTCGGGCGGTGCCGAACAGGTCGGCCGCGCCACCACCAAGACCGTCGTTCAATCCATCGCCGGCATCATCATCACCGATATGCTGATCATTTTCATTTTGACCCGCTGATGAGCGCGCCGGACATCGATATGGCCCATATGGCCGAGCCGGCCGAACCGGTGATCGAGGTGAGCTCGCTGGTCACGCATTATCCCGGCAACAAGGAACCGACCCTGAGGGGCGTCGACGTCACCGTCTTCGACCGCGAGATCGTCTGCATCATGGGCGGCAGCGGCTCCGGCAAGAGCACCCTGTTGCGCCAGATCATGGCCCTCGACAAGCCCACCAGCGGCGCCATCGAGATACTCGGCACCGACGTCAACCGCGCCGACCACAGCGAAATGCACAGCCTGCGCAAACGCATCGGCGTCGCTTTCCAGGGCGGCGCCATGTTCAATTCCATGACCGTTGGCGAGAACCTCAAATTGCCGTTGCGCGAGCACGCCAACCTCGCCGAAGAGCAGATGAACATCATGGTGCGGATGAAGCTCGCCTTCGTCAGCCTGGCCCCGGAGACCGCGGACAAGCTGCCCTCGGAGCTGTCGGGCGGCATGCTCAAGCGGGCAGCCATGGCGCGGGCGATCATGATGGACCCGGCGCTGCTGTTCTGCGACGAGCCCTCGGCCGGCCTCGACCCCGCCGTCTCGGCCTCGCTCGACGATCTCATTCTGCGCTTGCGCGATGCCTTGGCCATGACCATCGTGGTGGTCACCCACGAGCGCGAAAGCGCCTTCAAGATCTCGGATCGGATCATTATGCTCGACAAGGGCGAGATCCTCATGACCGGCTCGCTGGAAGAGCTGCGCGAGCACGGCTCCAAACGGGTACACGACCTGCTCGACGGCGTGCCCGAGGAAGCCGAAGTGGCGGGCTGGCTGTAGCGGCTTGGAGGGGACGAATGCGGGCGGATAGGTTTGGCTATTTTCTGGTAGGGCTGTTCGTCGTGGTCATGCTGGCCGGGCTGATTGGCGTGCTCACCGTATTGGCCGGCCGCGGTGCCCGCACGGAAGGCTACGAGACCGTCTACGCCAATGTCAGCGGCCTCAAGTTCGGCACCCCGGTCTTCTTCGAAGGCTTCCAGGCGGGACAGATCGAGCGCATCGCCCCCATCACCGTCGAGGACCATACCGAGTTCCGTATCGAATTGAGCGTGCGCGCCGACCTTTCCATCCCCGACGACAGCGAAGTGCAGATCGTCCAGCCCAATCTGCTGTCGGGGCGGGCGCTGTCGATCAAGGCCGGCCGCTCGAAGACCTTGATCCGACCCGGCGAGCGCATCCCCGGCGGCAGCACCAGTGGCCTGGCGGCGCTGCCGGGCCTGGTCTCGGGTGGCCAGGACGTGATCGAGGACGCCCGCGCCCTGATGACCGAGGCGACCGCCGCCATGGCCGCGATCAAGCGTTGGGTGGGCGAGGACATGGTCCGCATCAGCGCCAACTACGAGTCGCTGCCGCTGGTCCTGCAAACCGAGGCACAAGCCCTGTCGGCGGCGGCACGCGGCACGATACTGGCCGCCAATGCCGTCATCGAACGGACCAATCTCTTCCTCAGCGAGCAAAACGCCGGTTCCGTGACGCGCTCGCTCGCCAATGTCGAAACCCTGACCGAGGACCTCGCCCGGACCAGCGACGACTTGCGAACCCTGAGCAACGACACGCGTATCGTGGTCGAGCAGATCCGCGCCCTCCTGGCCGACAACAAGACCGATATCGAGGGCTCCATCGTCGACATGCGCTATACGATGGAGACCATTGCCGAACGCATCGATTCGGTGACATACAATCTGGAGGGAACGACCCGCAATATGTATGAGTTCAGCCGCCAGATCCGGATCAACCCGGGCCTGCTGCTGGGCGGCACCGCCGCCGAAGAGGCGTTGGAGGCCGGCGCCGAAAGGTGAGCGAGGGGAGAGCATTGCCACGGAGATACGGAATACGGGCGCTGCTGCTGGCGCTGCTGGCGTTTGCGGTTACGGCGTGCAGCCAACCGCCGGTGCCGCGCGACCAGTTCTACCGCCTCGGCGGCGGCAGCCCGGCGCACCGCTATGCGACACCGCCGCTCGAGGGCTCGCTGGCGATCAACCGGCTGCGCGCCGACGGCCTGGTCAGCCAGCGGCCGATCCTGTTCTCGACGCGCGAGCAGCCCAACCGGCTCGAACAGCACAATTACCACTACTGGGTCGAGATCCCGCCGGTCATGCTGCGCAATGCCCTGATGGTCTATCTGGAGCAGGCCAACCTGGCCTCGGCGATCGCCCTGGGCGATGCCCGCCACCGCGCCGGCTGCGAGCTTTCGGCCAGTCTGCGGCGCATGGAGCATGTGGTCTCCGGCGGACAGCCTTCGACCGCGGTGATCGAGATTCAGTTCCAGCTCGAGCGCGTCAATGACGCGGTCATCCTGCTCAACCGCACCTACCGCGCCGAGCAGGTCGCGAACGCCTTGTCGCTCGATGCCACCGCCGCCGCCTTCGACCAGGCGCTGGCCGCACTGTTTGCGCGCCTCACCGGCGATATCGTCGCCGCGGCACCGACATGTCCGGCCCCGGTATCCTGACTTTTGCCGCGGTCACTCGGCGCGCGGAAAGCCGCCGCATCATATCGGCGCGGAAAGCAAGCAAACATGAGCGAAAAGAATACCAAAACCGTGTCTTTGGATGAGCTGGCCGCTCTGGAGGACCGCAGCCGCGCTGACGCGCCGGAAGGTTCGAGCCTTGGCGCGGACTTCTGGAAGACCGCGAAAGTCAGCTACCCGAACGGCCCGAAGGAGCGCCTTACTGTGCGCTTCGATCGGGACATGGTGGCATGGTTCAGAGAGCAGGGCAGAGGTTACCAGACCCGCATGAATGCCGTCCTGCGATCCTTCTACTATGCACACAGGAACCAGGAGTGACCTGCCGCCCGCGCACGGGTGCCTAAAGAGACGCCGCGCAATCCTGGAGCTGTTGCCACAACGCGTCCACGTGACGGGCCTCGGTGTTGGTCTGGCCGATCGAGACGCGGATGGCGTAGCGCCCGCCGAGCCGCGTATGGGTGAGATAGGCCGCACCGCTGTCGTTTATGCGTTCCATCAGCGCCGCGTTGAGCCGGTCCAGGGTCTCTTCGTCGTCCTCTCCCGGCGGCTGCCAGCGCAGACAGAGCAGCGCCAGCGAGCGCGGCGCCAGCAGCTCGAAATCCTCTGACGCCTCGATGCGGTCGGCGAGATCGGCAGCCAGCGCGATATGGGCGGCGATGCGCGCACGCAAGCCCTCGACGCCGTAGCTGCGAATGACGAACCAGAGCTTGAGGGCGCGGAAGCGGCGGCCGAGCTGGATGCCCCAGTCGCGGTAATTGTGCACCGCCGCGTCCTCGCGGGTCTTGAGATATTCCGGCTGGATGGCAAGCGCGCCGAGCAGGGCGTCCGCGTCGCGCACGAAATAGGCCGAGCAGTCGAAATTGGTGAACAGCCATTTGTGCGGGTTGAAGACGAAGCTGTCGGCGCTCTCGATGCCGTCGAGCATGGCCCGGTGGGCGGGCAGGATCAGGGCGCTGCCGGCCCAGGCCGCGTCCACGTGCAGCCAGATGCCATGGCGGACGCAGACCGCGCCGATCGGGCCCAGGGGATCGATGGCGCCCGATCCCGTGCTGCCGAGCGCCGCCACCACCGCCACCGGCCGGCGGCCGGCGGCGATATCCGCCTCGATCGCCTCCGCCAATGCCTGCGCCCGCATGGCAAAGCTCTCATCGACGACAATCTTGCGCAGGTTGACGCGGCCCATGCCGGCGATCTTGACCGCCTTCTCGACCGAGGAATGGGCCTCGCTCGAGCAATAGACGCAAAGCGCGCCCTCGTCCGCCAGGCCGGCCTCGTTGCCGCGCGCGGCCGTGACCCGCTCGCGGGCGCTGAGCAGGGCGCACAAGGTCGCCGTCGAGGCGGTGTCCTGGATGACGCCGGCGAAGCCCGCCGGCAGGCCGATCATGTCGCGCAGCCATTCCATCAGCCGCTGCTCGAGCTCGGTGGCGGCGGGCGAGGTCTGCCAGCTCATGCACTGGGCGCCGAGGGTCGCGGTGAGCATTTCCGCCAGCACCGAGGGCGGCGAGGAATTGCCGGGGAAATAGGCGAAGAACGAGGGATGCTGCCAATGGGTCATGCCCGGCAGCACGATGTCCTCGAAATCGGCGAAGATGCCGGCCATCGCCTCGCCGTGCTCCGGCGGAGCGGCCGGCAGGCGGGCCAGAATATCGCCAGGCGCCACGTCAGGGCGCACGGCGCGCGCCTCGACGCCGGCCATGAAGTCGGCCATCCAGTCCACCATCTCGTGGGCGGCGGCGCGAAACTCGTCGGGTGTCATGGGCCTCTCCTCGTTCAGTGGCCCGACCATAGCATCCGCTTTCGGACTCGACAGCGCCGGCATAATCGGCGATCCAGTCTGCATGTCGTCGAAACACCTGCCAGAGCCGGAGGCGGCGCCGGCGCCCTATTGGGGCGAAGCGCGCGAGGCGCTTTGCGCCTGCGACCCGGTCATGTCCGGGCTGGTCGCCGCCGCGGGCGAGGCCACCCTGCGGCCAAGGCGCGATGCCTTTTTCTCGCTGGCGCGCTCGATCGTCGGCCAGCAGGTCTCCGTCGCCTCGGCCGAGGCGGTCTGGCAGCGGCTCATGGCCGAGCTTGGCGCGGCAAAGCCCGAAGCGGTGGTGAAGCGCAACGCCGACGATCTGCGCGCCTGCGGCGTCTCGCGCCAGAAGAGCGGCTATCTGATCAGCCTCGCCGAACATTTCCTCGACGGCGCGCTGGACGTCGAGGCCTGGCCCGGGCTCGACGACGAGGCGGTCATCGAGCAATTGGTGCAGGTCAAGGGCATCGGCCGCTGGACGGCGGAGATGTTCCTCATCTTCCACCTGCTGCGCCCCGACGTGCTGCCGCTGGCCGATATCGGCGTCCAGCGCGCCTTCAGCAACCATTACACGGACGGGCAGCGGCCCAGCGCCGAGCGCATGCTGGCACTGGCGGAACCGTGGCGGCCCTGGCGTTCCGTGGCGGTCTGGTACCTCTGGCGCAGTCTCGACGCGGTGCCGGTGGACTATTGAATCGATTCCCGCACTTGTAATCGAACAAACGTTTGATATTTTCCGCGCAAGCTGCCAAAGCCGTCATGGACGGCAAACCAAACGCAAGAACAAGAATATGCGGTTCTGGATCAGCAAGAGCGCGCGGCGCGCCCTACTCTCGGCAATCGTCATCACAGCGGCCAGCGCGGCGGCGGCGCAAAACGCCGCGCCCGTCGGCGTGGACGCGGTGCTGGCGGAGCCTTTGTCGCAAACCGTGCCGGTGGCCGGGCGCTTCGTCGCGCGGCAGGCGGGCGCCGTGGCGGCCCGCACCGAAGGCGCCATCACCGAGATGACGGTGCAGATCGGCGATCGCGTTGCCGCCGGCGACGTGGTGGCGGTGCTCGACGTCGACCGCCTGAGCTGGCGGCGCGACCTGGCGCGGGCGACGGCGCGGGAGATGGAGGGGCGCCTGGCGGCAGCGAGCTCCGAGCTTGTCAAGACGCGCGCCGAGCTCGCGCGCCTCGAGGGCATTCGCAGCTCGGCCGCCTTCAACCAGGCACGTTACGACGATGCGGTGCAGGACGTCGCCATCGCCGAAGGCACGGCGGCCGCGGCGGCAGCGGTATTGGCGCGCGAGCGTGCGGCGCTCAAGCTGGCCGAGGACGACCTCCGCCACGGCCGGCTCAAGGCGCCCTATAACGGCGTCGTCAGCCGCCGTCATACCGCGGCCGGCGCCTATGTGCGGGTCGGCGACCCGGTGATCTCGCTGGTCAATCAGGACGATCTCGAGATCGAGGCCGACGTGCCCTACAATCGCATCCCCGGCCTGGCGCCAGGCACCGTGGTGGCGCTCAATCTGGCCGACGGCAGCGAGCATCAGGCCATCGTGCGTGCGCTGGGCGCGGAAGAGAATCCGCTGACCCGCACCCGGCTGGTCCGCTTCACGCCCGTCATCGACGGCGGCGAGATCGCCAATGCGGTCGGGGAATCGCTGGCCGTATGGCTGCCGCTCGGCGCGCCGCGCGAGGTGGTCAGCGTGCACAAGGACGCGATCCTCAAGCGCCAGGGCCTGTCGCTGGTCTATGTCGTGACCGCGGAAAACATCGCGCAGATCCGCCCCGTGGAGCTCGGCGAAGCCGTCGGCACGCGCTTCGTGGTGCTCGACGGCCTGGCGCCCGGCGAGCAGGTCGTGGTGCGCGGCAACGAGCGCCTGCGCCCGGGCCAGGAAGTCATGGCGCTGCCGCCGGAAGAGGCGGAAGCCGCGGCCGAGGCCGCTGGAGACAGTTAGATGAACCTGATCAGCGGCGCCATCAAACGACCGACCGCGGTTGTCGCCGCGGTCATGATGGTGCTGATTTTCGGCTTCCTCGCCCTGCAGCGCATCCCCATTCAGCTCGCCCCGGATGTCTCCAAGCCGATGGTCAGCATCACCACCATCTGGCCCGGCGGCTCGCCCTTCGAGATCGAGCGCGAGATCCTCAACCGCCAGGAAGAGAAGCTGAAGGGCATCGAAGGCCTGGTGCAGATGGAGGGTGCGGCCCAGAACGGCCGCGCCGAGGTCAAGCTCGAGTTCGGCGTCGGCACCAACATGGACCGCACCCTGCTGCTGGTCGCCAACCGTCTCGACCAGGTCGAGTTCTATCCGGACGAAGCCCTGCGCCCGACCATTTCCACCTCGGGCCTGTCCGACAATCCCATCGCCTGGTTCATCCTGACCCGCTCCGACGGCAACCAGCGCCCGGTCCATTCCTACGGCGATTTCGTCGAGGACGTCATCCAGGAGCGCCTCGAGCGCGTGCCCGGCGTCTCGCGCACCAACCTCTACGGCGGCAGCAAACGCGAGATGCGGGTGACCATCGACCCCGCCAGCATGGCCCGCTTCCGCCTCACCGTGCCGCGCGTGGTGCAGGCCCTGCGCGCCGCCAACGCCTCCCTCTCGGCCGGCGAGGTGGACGAAGGCAAGCGGCGCTATACGGTCCGCGCCGAGGGCGAATTCGAGACCATCGAGCAGGTCCGCCAAGTGGTGCTGACCAGCGATTCCGATGCGGATACCGGGCGTATCGGCCGCGTCACGGTCGGCGACATCGCCGACGTCGCCTATGCCTACAAGGAGCCCACGGCGACCATTCGCTTCCTCGGCGAGAACTCGCTCGCCGTCAACGCCATCCGCGAGACCGGCGCCAATGTCATCGAGACCATGGACGGCATCAAGGCGGCCGTCGACGAGCTCAACGAGCGCGCCCTGCCCGAGGCCGGCCTGATCCTCAGCCACGTCTACGACGAGACCATCTACATCAGGTCCTCGATCTCGCTGGTGCGTCAGAACATCTGGGTCGGCGGCACGCTGGCGGCGATCATCCTGATGATCTTCCTGCGCTCGCTGAGGGCGACGCTGATCGTCTCGCTCGCCATCCCGATCTCGGTCGTCGCCGCCTTCGTCGCCATGGCGGTATTGGGACGCTCGATCAACGTCATCTCGCTTGCCGGTATCGCCTTCGCGGTGGGCATGGTGGTGGATGCCGCGATTGTCGTGCTGGAGAACATTTACCGCTATCGAGAACGCGGCCTGCCGGCCGCGGAGGCCGCCTACAAGGGCGCCACCCAGGTCTGGAGCGCGGTCATGGTCTCGGCCCTGACCACGGTGCTGGTGTTCGTCCCGATCCTCATCATGGAGCTTGAAGCCGGCCAGCTTTTCCGCGATATCGCGGTCGCCATCGCGGTCGCCGTGCTGGCTTCCCTCGCGGTCTCGGTGACGGTGATCCCGGCGCTGTCGAAGTCCTTGCTGAAGCGCAGCAACATTACGGAATCGCGCTTGCGGCTGCCGCTCATCGATCTCTTTGCCCGTGCTTTCGCGAGCATCGTCATGGGCTATGTGCGCAGCATCACCCTCAGCCGCTTCATGTCGTTGCTGGTGGCGGGCGGCATCGTCGCCGGCACCAGCTTCGCCAGCTATCATTTCCTGCCCAAGCTGGAATATCTGCCCGAAGGCAACCGCAACCTCATCTTCGGCATCATGTTGCCACCGCCGGGCTACAACCTGCAGACCATGACCGACATCGCGCTCAGGGTGGAGGATCGGGTGCGCCACCTCTGGGGCAGCGAGACCGGGCCGGAGCCGGAAGCGGACGGCCCGCCCAAGATCCGCAACTATTTCTTCGTCGCTCTGCCCAGCCGTACCCTGTTCGGCGCCGGCACGTACCCTGAGACGACGGAGCGTGTGGCCGAGCTGATCCCGGTATTGTCGAAGTCGTTGTGGGGCGAGCCCGGCACCTTCGGCTTCTTCAACCAGCCGAGCCTGTTCAGCCGCGACATCGGCGGCGCCCGCGCCATCAAGCTCGACATCTCCGGCGCCGACCTGGAAGAAGTGGTGATTACCGCGCAGAGCGCCGCCGGCCTCGTCGGCGCGGCCTATCCGCGCAGCGAAGGCCACCAGATGCGCCCCCTGCCCGGCCTCGAGCTGGGCTCGCCCGAGGTGCGTGTGGTGCCCGACCGCGTACGCCTTGCCGACACCGGCGTCTCGGCGCTCGACCTGGCACTCAGCATCGACGCCTTCAACGACGGCCTGCGCGTGGCCGAGATCACGGTAGAGGGCCAGCGCATCGACCTGACCCTGCGCGGACCCGAGAACCAGATCGATGCCACACAGGGCATCGAGCACCTGCCTGTCGTCACCCAAAGCGGGCGCGTCCTGCCGGTCAGCATGCTGGCCAATGTGGAGGTGACCACGGGTCCGACCGAAATTCGCCACCTCGAGCGCGAACGCACCATCACACTGGTGATCAGCCCGCGCCCCGACATTCCGCTCGAGGCGGCCATCGAGACCGTGCAGACCGAGGTCATCGACAAGCTGAGGGAACAGGGCCTGCCGCCGGGCGTGCGCTTGCGCATGTCGGGCTCGGCGGCACAGCTCGACCTCACTTTCGAAGCCATGATGACCAACCTGTTGGTGGCGGTGGTCATCGTCTATCTGCTGATGGCGGTGCTGTTCGAGAGTTTCGTCTACCCCTTCGTCATCTTGCTCTCGGTGCCGCCCGCCACCGCCGGCGGCGTGCTCGGCCTGTTCCTGCTCAACCAGTACATGGCGGCATTCGGCGGCTTCCAGTCCCTCGACATGCTGACCATGCTGGGCTTCATCATTCTTGTCGGAATCGTCGTCAACAATGCGATTCTGCTCGTCGACCAGACGCTGCATCACATGCGCGACGAAGGCCTGGCCACGCGCGAGGCGATACTTGAAGCGACCCGCAACCGCCTGCGGCCCATCTTCATGTCCACGCTGACCAGCGTGTTCGGCATGATGCCGCTGGTGATTTTCCCCGGCGCCGGCTCCGAGCTCTATCGTGGCCTGGGCTCGGTGGTGGTCGGCGGACTGTCGCTCTCGGCGATACTGACACTGCTGATCGTGCCGCCGCTGCTTGCCGTATTCCTGCCGAAACAGGCGGCGCGGCAGGCCGGGGTCGAGGCCATGACACCGCCCGCGCCACCGGCCGCGCCGACCCCGCCACCGATCCCGCAAGCTGCCGAATAGCCTCTGTCCCAACCGAATCCGCGGCAGCCGGTCCTGCTTGCCCGCCGCCGCGGGCGACTCGTTTCTGTCTTGCAAAATGACGGGATCGAGCGATACTGAATCGGTATTGGGGGATGCGGCTCTCGCGGACGTCAGTCTAATGAGAGTTTTCGGGCGTTACGTAGCCGGCAAGACCCCCCAACTCGAAGGTCGTAAACGACAAATATCGGGGAGGATACGTAATGGAATTCAACGTCCTGAACAACTTCATGGGGCTCGTCTCGGAAGGTGAGATAAGCGCCGGTGACCCTTACCACCTTGGCACCAGTTTTTTCCGCTCGGGCCAGGATGGCGGCAAGATCCGCCATCACATGGACGCCATAGCGGATAAGTCGGAGCTGCCGCGGCGCGAGTTCTTCAAGTCCGCACTTGGCTTTACCGGCGCCATGCTGGCCGTCAATGCGGCCACGGGCATGCGCTTCTTCGACGTCAGCGAGGCCGAGGCGCAAGAAGTTGCGGCACTCGAGGAAGTCCAGGACGCCATTCGCGGCAAGACCGGCTATGTCATCGACATGCATACCCACGTCTGCACCCGCCCCGAAGGCTATGTGCTGGGCGAGAACACGACGCAAAAGGGCATGTGGTTCGTTGATCTTCTCGATGGCCTGGGCAAGGCCTTCGGCATGGAGAACGGCGTCCACGACATGAACATCGAGAACTACGGCGCGATGCTGCTCGACGGCAGCGAGACCGATATCGGCGTCTTCAACCCGTTCGGCTTCCGCGAGGATTACGGCGGACGCGACATGGTGCCGATGGACTACCAGAAGCAGGTCAAAGAGGCCAATCCGACACGCACCATCATGCTTGCCGGCGGTCTGACCCCGAACCAGGGCGTCACCGAGACCCTCGAGCGGCTCGAGAAATACGTCAAGGAAGACGGCGCCTCCGGCCTCAAGCTCTACACCTTCGATTCCAGCCCGCAATCCGGCTGGTGGTTCGATGACGAAGAGCGCGCCTACCCGATTTGGGAGAAATGCCTCGAGCTCGGCATCAAGAACATCGGCTGCCATAAGGGTATCCCGTTCGGCCAGTTCATGGCGCGCTACTCCCATGTCGAGGACTTCGACAAGGCCTGCGACGACTTCCTCGGCCTCAACTTTATCGCCTTCCATTCGGCTTGGCCGTATCACGGCGAGCTGGGGGCGTTGAAGGGCTTCAAGCCGCAACGCAACAACCTCTTCTGCGAGATCGGCTCGACCTTTGCCGCCACCGTCACCGGGCGTCCGATGGAGTGTGCGCATGTGCTCGGTACCCTGGTTCGCGACCTCGGCGCCGACTCCGTGATGTGGGGCACCGATTCCCTGCTCTGGGGCAATCCGCAATGGCAGATCGACGCCTTCCGCCGCTTCCGTATTCCCGATGAGCTGATCGACGGCTACGGCTATCCGCAGCTCACCGACGAGGTCAAAGAGCAGATCCTCGGCAAGAACGCAGCCCGCATTTGGGAGCTGGAGACGGCGAAGAACGAATACGGACGCGACGTGCCGTTCGTGCACTTCGGGTAATCGCCAAGTTCACGTGGAGGATGGCCAGGTTTCGCCTGGCCATCCTTTTTTTCGAGCCCGACGAGGGAGCCGTCATGCCGACGTATGAATATCGCTGCGAGCCCTGCCTGAAAATCTACCGGGTGCATCACGGCATGAGTGAAACGCCGGAAATTCGCTGCCCCGAATGCGACGGCGGTACCGAGCGCGTCATTTCAGCCCCCAATCTCAGTCTCGGCGGTCACACCAGCCCGACCGAAGCCAAATACGCCAAGATGACCGTGTCGGAAGAGATCGCCCGCGAGAAGGAGCTGCAAAAGACCTACGAGACCATCTGGCTGCCGGATGCGGTCAAGCACGCCCCCGACGACTGATAGCTCTCTAAGAAGCCAAGGGCAGGCAGGCCGGGCCGATGGGCTCGAAGCTCTTGTAGCCGAGGATGAATTCGCGGTGGCCGAGGCTTTCGGAGACGCTGCGCTCGCCGGCTGCGATACGGCCGATCAAGGCGTAGATTTCCGCCCCCACCTCATCCAGCGTCGCGCGGCCTTCGAGTATGCGCCCCGCGTCCACGTCCATGTCGCCTTCGAGGCGGCGGTAGGTGTCCGGATTGGCGCAGACCTTGATCACCGGGGCCAGGGCCGAGCCCACCACCGAGCCGCGCCCCGTTGAGAACAGCACCAGGTGCGAGCCGCAAGCGATCAGCTCGGCGATCTCGGCATTGTCGTTGATGTTGGGAAAGCCGAAGCGCGGCTCGCCGTCGGGGATCACGTCGAGCAGATAGAGCCCGCCCGCGGGCGGCACGTCGCCCGGCTTGAGCAGGCCCGAGATGGCCGAGCGGCCGCTCTTGGCATAGGCGCCGAGCGATTTTTCCTCGATGGTGGTCAGGCCGCCCTCGGCATTGCCCGGCGCGAAGCTCGAATGGCCCATGGTGCGATAGTAGCGCTCGGTCTTGCGCATGCAGGCGAGGATCTCGCCGGCCAGGCCCGGCGTGACGGCGCGTTTCGCCATGAAGCCCTCGCAGCCGATCAGCTCGCCGGTCTCCTCGAAGATGCCGGCGCCGCCGTCGGCGATAAGCAGGTCGAAGGCGCGCCCCATGGCCGGGTTGGCGGTGATGCCGCTGGTCGCGTCCGAGCCGCCGCAGATGGTTCCCACCACCAGCTCGGAGGCCGCCATCGGCGCCCGCGGCGTATCCGCCAGCTTGCTCAGGGTCTCGGCCACCCAGGCCGCCCCGGCCTCGATGGTGGCCAGCGTGCCGCCGCTTTGCTGGATCACCAGGGTCGAGACCGGCCGCCCGCTGGCCGCCACGGCCTGCTCCAGCGCCTGCCGGTTGAAGCCTTCGCAGCCCAGCGAGACCAGCAATACCGCGCCCACATTGGCGTGGCTGGCGAGCCGCTGCATCATCTGCAGGCCGTAGGCGTTGGGGTAGCAGCCGGCAAAGCCCAGCACATGCACGTCGTCGTCGCGGAAGCGCAGCGCGATCTCGCTCGAGACGTGGCGGGCGCATTCCACCAGGTAACAGACGGCGACGATATTGCGGATGCCCTTGCGGCCGTCGGCCCGCGGATAGGCCGAAATCTGCGGCAATTCGCTCATCCCTTGAACGCCCCCTCGCCGTCGCGGTCATAGCTGGGAATGTAGTCGCTCCGCAAATTGTGACCGTGCACCACCTCGCCAAGCGCAATGGCCTGACTTGCGGAGCCCAAGGGCGCACCATATTTGAGGATCTTCTCGCCGGCCGCGATGGCGCGCGCGGCGACCTTGAAGCCAAGCGGCAGGGCCGCGGCCAGGGTCACCTCGCTGCCGTCGATGCGTAACGCCTCGCCGCTCTCGATGCGTTGCGCGGCGACGAGAACGTTGTCATCGGGCGCCAGCCGGATCAATCTTGGATCGGTTTCGCTCATGTCCGGATTGTAGAGCATTCAGGGAAAGGGAAAAGAGCCATGGTGTTTGATCGCAAAGCCTTGATCGGCGGCATGGCGGCCGTGGTGTTGGCGGCGGTGTGATGGCCGAGCGCTTCCGCCTGGCGACGTTCAATCTGGAAAACCTCGATGCCGGCGAGGACGGGGGCTTCGCCGAGCGCCGGCGCCTGCTGACGCCGCAATTGGAGCGCCTCGACGCCGACATTCTCTGCCTGCAGGAGGTCAACGGCCGCGAGCGCGACGACGGCAGCCGCGATCTTGGCCATCTCGATGCCCTGCTCGCCGGCACTCCTTACGCGGACTACCGGCGCGCGACGACGCTCAGCGCCTCCGGCGACAAGCCGCGCGACAAGCACAATCTGGTGGTGCTCAGCCGCTTTCCCATCGCCGCCACGCGGCAAATTCGCCACGAGCTGGTGGTGCCGCCGTCCTACCGCGTGGTGACCGGAACAGGCCCGGCCAAGACGGAAAAGCTGCGCTGGGCGCGGCCGTTGCTGCAGCTCGAGCTGGCACTCGAGGACGGCCAGGCCCTGCACCTGATCAACCTGCACCTGCGCTCGCGCCTGGCCAGCCCGATCCCGGGCCGCAAGACCGGCCCGTTTTCCTGGGCCACCGCCGCCGCCTGGGCCGAGGGCGCTTATCTTTCGGCCATCAAGCGCAATGGCCAGGCGCTGGAAGCGCGGCTCGCCGTGGATGCCATATTCGATAGCGACCCGCAGGCCCTGGTCGCCGTCTGCGGCGACCTCAACGCCGAGGCCGACGAGATCGCCACCGAGATCCTGCGCGCCGATACCGACAACACCGGCAGCCCGGAC
>CAZVDW010000871.1:0-15861 GCA_964625645.1 uncultured Rhodospirillaceae bacterium | reverse complement strand
GATGGTCAGCAATGAATTGCCGGATTCTCGGATGGTATTGAGCATCTGCCGCTGGTCGGCTTCCAGCTCGGTCTGTGCCAGCAAGTCCGCCATGCCGATGACGCCGTTCATCGGGGTGCGAATTTCATGACTCATGGTTGCCAGGAACGTCGCCTTCGCCTCGGTCGCCTCCTCGGCCATTTCCTTCGCCCGAAGGACCTCCGCCTCGGCCTGCTTGCGCTCGGAGATGTCGAGGTGCCAGTTGAGGTGGACATCCTCGTCGTTATAGATCATTTCTGTACGAACCATAAGTGCCCACCACAAGGCGCCGTCGAGGCGCTTGCGCCGTACTTCCATGTTCACGATCGGGGCATCACTGCCGAAGGCAGCCTGAATGCGCCTTAGGTCGGCGGGGTCCGCGTAGCTGTCCTCCTGCCTCGCGGTCAACAAATCGTCCTCGGACTCCGCGCCCAACAATTCGAGGAATCGCCGGTTCATGAAACGTCGCCGATAGTCGATCTTGGACACGATGGCCACGCCGACCGGGCTGTTCTCCAGTATCCGGCGCAGGCTCCGCTCGCTCTCGCGCACCTTTTCCTCGGCCTGTTTGCGCTCGGTGATGTCGGTGGAGATTCCGCAAAGGCCATCGGGCGTCCCGTCGGCGGCGTAGAGCGGGAACTTATGTGACAGGAGCGTAATGCTCCTGCCGTCCCTGAAGGCGCTCTCCTCTGACTGCTGGACCTCCGACGCCTCTATGACCAACCGATCGTTGTCGCGATATTGCCTGGCCATGGCTTGGGGAAAGATATCGAAATCGGTCTTGCCCATGGCCTCGGTGCGGGGCATTCCCGACAACTCCTCCCACGAGCGATTGACCAGACGATACCTGCCTTCGCTGTCCTTGGCATAGATCAGCAGGTCGCAGTTCTCGACGATGCCGTCGAGCAGGGCCTTGCTGGCATGGATTTCTTGCTCGGCCCGCTTGCGCTCGGTGATGTCGGTGTAGGTGATGACCAGGCCGCCGTCGCTGGTCGGCCGGGCCGCGACATCGAAAGTGCGGCCGTGGACCGTGGCAAATTCCCCGCGGCTTGCCTGTCCGCTCCACAGGAATTTCACCCGTTGCTCGGCCAGAGTCTCGATTTGGCCTTTACCATAGTCGCCACGCTCCGCCGAGAACCGCGTAAAATCTAAGTTGGGCCGCCCGACCTGCATCAACTTATCGGGAAAGCGGAGTATGTCCTGGAATTGCTGGTTCCAGATCGCCAGCTTTCGATCGCTATCGTACTTGACCACGCCCTGGGCGACGGTATCCAGAACCTGGCTCAACAGTTGCGACTGCTGATCGATCTTTTCCGCCGCCCGCTTGCGCTCGGTGATGTCGGTGACCACGGCGAGCGTGCCGCCGCCCTCAATGGGGACGCTGTGACGCTCGAGGACGCGGCCGCCGGGCACCCGATCCTCCACCCTCAGTTCTTCCTGCGCTTGGAAAGTCCGGATTCTTCGCTCGGCCAGCTCCTGCGGATCGCCGGGCCCATAATCGCCGCGCTCGGCGCGAGCCCTGATGACCGCGCCCAGGGGGCCTCCTTGACGAGCGACGCCTTCGGGAAGCTCGAAATATTCCTCGAATTGTTTGTTGAAGAGCACCAGATTCAGGTCCTCGTCCATCATGTATATGGCGCCCGGCATGTGGGTGAGGGCGGCGCGGAGCTGCGCTTCCTTTTCGGCCAGCTCCTGCCGGTCCTTACTGCGCTCGGTGACGTCTTCATAGGTGGTTACGAAGCCGCCGTCGGGCGTGGGCTTGCCGTTGATCGCGACAACCTTGCCGTCCACCAGCGTTCGCTCAAGGCTGTGCGGCTCCAAGCGGCGGGCAAGGGACAGCCGCAGGGCAATCGCCTCCTCGACGTCTTCATCGCCATACTCGCCGCGTTCGGCGTAATGACGGAGAAAGTCCTCGAAAGGCCGGCCCACGCTCGCGAACTCCGGCGGGAAGTCGAGAATATCCAAAAATTGCTGGTTCCAGGCCGCGAGCTTGAAGTCCTTGTCGTACAGGCTAACGGCTTGGTTGAGATTCTCCAGCGTCGATTGCAGCAAAGCCCACTGTCTGCCGAGGTCCTCCTCCGCTTGCTTGCGCTCGCTGATGTCGTAATACCAGGCCAGCCGCGCGGCATCGCCCTCGAACGTCTCCATTTCCCTGACCGTCAGCAGCGCCCATACCGGCGTGCCGTCGGCACCTTTCAGGCGCACTTCCGCGTCATCCACGTTGCCCACTTCGTCGAAAGCGGCGATCACTGCCTCACGCTCCTCGCTTGACACGTAGTACTGGCCGGCATGGGTGCCGATCATCTGGTCGGCCGCGACGCCGACCATCTCGCCGAGCCGCGGATTGGCGAAGACGATCTGGCTGTCGCTCGCGCGCATCATGCCAACGCCGATGGGGCTGCTTTTAAGCATGGCGCGGAAGCGTCGTTCGCTTCCCCGCGACCGCTCCTCAGCCGCCTTGCGCTCGCTGATGTCGTAATACCAGGCCAGCCGCGCGGCATCGCCCTCATAGGTCTCAATGGCTCGCAGCGTCAGCAGCACCCAGATCGGCTTCCCGTCGGCGCCCTTCAAGCGCACTTCGGCATTGTCCAAGCTGCCGGTTGCCTCGAATTCCGCGATCACCGCCTGGCGCTCCTCGGGGTCCAGGTAATACTGGCCCGCCTGGGTGCCGATCATCGCCCCGGCGGCAAGGCCCGACATTTCGTCGAGCCGTGAATTCGCGAACACGACCTCATTGTCGCTTTCCCGCGTTATGCCGACGCCGATGGGGCTGCTGTCAAGCATGGCTCGAAAGCGCTGCTCGCTTTGGCGCAGCCGCTCGGCGGCGGCCCTTTGCTCGGAGACATCGAAATGCCAGACGATGTGACAGCTGATGCCTTCGTAGAGCATGGTAGTGGCCGCCATCAGGCACCACCACTCGCTGCCGTCGAACCGCTTGCGCAGGAACTCCCTGCCCTCGGCGAAGTCGTCATTCTCCATGGCGGCGCGAACGATGTCGTAGTCGCCGGGATCGACGTAGTTGTCGCGCGCCGACCAGTTCAACATCTGTTCCTCGGATTGGCCGCCGAACATTTCGACGTAGCGCGGGTTGACGTATTTTCGCGCCCTGGTCTGGCTGTCGACAACGGCGATGCCGACCGGGCTCGAATCCAGGACCTGTTGCAGGCTCTGCTGATTCTGCCTCAGCTCCTCCCGCGCCCGTTTTCGGTCCGTTATGTTGGAATAGGCGCCAACCAGATACCCCTCTGGCGAAAGGCCGTACTCGGCGTCGATGACGGTGCCATCGGGGCGAAGCTGCTCGACCTTGCCCGGCTCTTTGCGCGCGAATGCCGCGACCCGGGTCCTGACCAGCTCTTCTACGTCGCCCGCGCCATAGAAGCCCCGCTCGGCGGAGTAGCGAATCAGGTCCGAAACGGGTACGCCCGGAACCACCAGGTCCTTGGGAAAATCGAAAAGCTCGACGTATTTGTCGTTGCAGACAATCAGCTCGTTATTCGTGCCCCAGACCGCGATGCCGCCCGGCATGTTGTCCATGGCGAGGCGAAGATTGGCTTCCGTCGACTTGAGCTCGTCCTCGGCGCGCTTGCGATCCGAAATATCGAAATTCGAGAGGATGTAAGATCGCTGCCCCTCGTAATCCGCGATCGTGCTGCTTACCAGACACCACCAAGTGGTTCCGTCGAGCCGCTTGCGGGCCACCTCCACGTCGGCAAAGGTCTCGCCGGCATCAAGCCGGGCGTCCAGGCGGGCGAGATCCCGAGGGTCCGCAAAGGTCTCTGCCGCCGATTGCGAGTCGAGCTCATCGGCGGAGGCCGCCCCCATAAGCTCCAGGTAGCGGGGATTGACATAGCGACGCTGCTTGGTCCGCGGATCGATGACCGAGATCCCGACCGGACTTGCATCGAGAATCGCTCGCAGGTTTTGCTCGGTACTTGCCGGCGCCCCGCTCACTGGCTGCGACGCTTCGGCCTGCTTGCGTTCGCTGATATCGTTGACGGCGATCATGACGGCGGGCGCGCCGTGCCAGACGATCTCCTGGCTGCGGTTCTCCGCCCACCAAAGGGAGCCATCCTGGCGCAGCGCCTGGAAGGTGTAGCAATCGGAAATGTCTCCCTCGACGCGGCTCGCGTAGTAGCGGGCGATCCGCTCGCGCTCGCTTTCGGCCATGAGCGCCAACGACGAGCCCAGAGCCAGCACCGCCGCCGGCGACTCATAGCCGCACATCGTGGCGAAAGCCTGATTGACGTAGACGAATGTCTGGCCCTGGCGGATCGCGATCCCCTGACACCAATGTTCCAGGATATCGGGGAATTGCGCATCGCCGCTGCCGGGCATGACCTGGCGCCGATCGCTGGTCACGGGCTCAATCCTTTGTTCAATGTCGTAGCCAAAGCAAACCGCAAGAACCGGGACCGCGGCTGGTCTTGCCGCGCAGCTCGTCGCGGACCTTGCCCGAGACGCCGCTGTCGCCGGGCTCGGCCAGCCCCCTCCAGGCGGGCGGCGGCATTGACGCCAGCGCCATAGACCGTGCCGTCGTCCCGCTCGTGGATGTCGCCGAAATCGATGTCGACGCGCCACGCCATGCGCCGCGAACAGCCGGCCATGCCGGCGGCAAGGATAGCCGCCAGCCTTTGCGGGACCACGTTCTTGGCCATGGTTAACCCTCCCCCAATGGCTCCACACCACCGACCTTTGCAGACATGATACGCCCTGCCGCGGCGGGGCTCAACCGGACCGAGCGGCTGGATATCCAAGACCGCCATGATTGCGGCGCGCTGCGCTGGCCATGTCAGGCGGCTGCGCATCCGCGGAACGCGTGTTCGGGCCGTCCTCGCACAGCGCCCGCCGCCGTCGAGCCCACATCCGGTATCAACTCTCGCCGCGTCCTACGGACTCATACCAAGCGACACTGATAAAGACCCATTTGAGCGCACGATAGCCGGCGAACATTTCGAAGACCATCGCCTCGCTGTCGAGGCTGTCGGGAAAGCCGAAGCGGCGCGCCTTGGTCATGTCGCAGGGGCGCGCAAAGACGAGATCGCCATTTGCAGACGGAGTGTCAGCCACGTAAATCACGGCTCCCGCTCGGCGATCGGAAGCTCGAACCAGAATGTACCGCCTTCGCCGGGTCTGCTGTCGAAATCGAGGCGGCCGCCCATGCTCTCGACCAGCTGACGGCTGAACAATTGGGCGGAAACGCGGCTCGACCGCGCCCGGGGCGCTCTAATCGAGGCGCGCGCTGAGGCTCAGCTCTTCGAGGCTGCGGCCGCCGTTGCCGGCGAGGAAGCGCCGCGCGTTGTTGCCGAGCAGGCCGTCGATCTCGGCTTCGCTGAGTTGCGGCCAGCCGCACTGCTCGAGGATCGCATTGAGCTCGCGGCGCAAAAACCTGACTTCGCGGCGCACGCACTCGGCGTACTCCGTGTTGCTGGTGCCGACGTAATCGGTGCCCCAGAAGACGCGGTCGAGGAAGCCGTATTCCTTGGCCATGGTCAGGTTCCAGGCCAGCATGCGCGGCCGCCCGAGCAACATGCAGATGTCGGTGTGCACATTGGGCCCGTGCGCCATGATCGCCAGCAGCTCCGCGCTCCACGGCCAGGCCATGTGCTCGATGTTGAGGCGCAGGGTGGGGAAGTCGACGACCACGCGGTCGACGTGGCTGAGCTGGCTGCGGAACTGCGGCGCGTTCTCTGTGGGGCCGAACATGGCGCCCTGGTGCACATAGATCGGCGCGCGAAGCTCGTCGGCCATCTGGAAATAGGGATAGGCGCGGCGGTCGCTGAAGGCATAGTGGCCGTAGGGCGGCGTGATCAGCAAGCCGCTGACCGCGCCGACGCGCAGCAGCTCGCGCACCTGCTCGAAATTTTCGCCATTGAACTGGCCCCTGGCGGTGATCGGCTCGCAGCCGGCGAAGGCGAGAATGCGCTCCGGCAAGCGCGCCTGGAGGTCGCGCGCCAGGGCGTTGGAGCCGAGCCACTGGTCGCGAATCCGCGCCATCTGCTGGGCCAGGCTGACTACGGTCTCGATGCCGAGCTCGTCGAGGGTGGCGACGAGCGACGCGGGCTCGATGCCGAGGTCCTCGATGCGGCTCGGCAAATTGTCGACCGGATGGCGGCCCTGCGGCCAGTGAGAATGGGCATCGACGATCATCGCGCTCGCTCCCTGTCGGCTGATGGCAACAGTATAGGCGATCGACGCCGGTCTGGCCTATGCCAGCTCCTGCAACAGCGCTTTCGCGGCCTTGAGGTCGGCGGTGTCGAAGCCCTCGGTGAACCAGTCGTGGACGGGGGATAACAGGTCGTGCGCTTCGCTGGATTTGTTCTGCCGCCGCCAGAGCCTCGCCAGTGACATCGCCGTTCGCAGCTCCCAGCCTTTCGCCTTTTGAT
Organism: uncultured Rhodospirillaceae bacterium; assembly: GCA_964625645.1. Classification (GTDB taxonomy): domain Bacteria; phylum Pseudomonadota; class Alphaproteobacteria; order UBA7887; family UBA7887; genus UBA7887. The sequence goes on along the minus strand of CAZVDW010000871.1, from coordinate 9,460 downwards.
CCGCGGCAATGCGGAGCGAGTCTTGAAATGCCTCTTCGGCGTCTCTGTCCCTGCTTTTGCCAAGCAACAGCTCGCCCTTGATCCGGTATGTTTCCGCGGCATAGAAGCGCTCGCCCGTTTCGTTCGTCAGATCGATCGCGCGCTCTATCAGTTCGAGGCCTTCGTCCGTGCGATCCATCTGTCCGAGCGCGTCGCTCATATTGGTTTGGTACATTGGCACCATTAGCCCGATACCGGCGGCCGTGAACATATCCACGCACCGCGCCACCTTTCGATAGCCTTCCTCATAGCGGCCGGACCAGATCAGCCCCATGCCGGAAAACGCGCTGATAAACTCAAGCGCAAAGCTCAAGGCCTGATCCTCCGCGATCGCCGTCGCTTCCGTTATCCATTCCGAGAACGGCTCCGGCTCGTTGCGGTATATGAAAGCGCAGCCGCCACAAGCCAGGGCCCAAATGGTGTTAAACGGGTGGTTCAGGCGCCGCGCCATGTCGATTTGCTCAAGCGCCGTTCGCATCGCCTGATCCGGATACCCTGTGATCCAATAGAAGTGACACCAATAGGAGAGAATCGAGTTCAAGGGGTCATGGTTGGTAGACCAAACAATGTCCTTGTGCTGGTCAAAGTCATAGTCCGCGACGACAGCCCGCATCTCGTCCTGGGATTTGGCGAACTCGCCCAGCCAACCGTGGGTGCAGGCGGCACTGAAATGCCCCACCACCCTGAAGGCCGAGACGTCGCCGTCTTCGCCGGCCTTGACCGCCTGGTTTGCGACCTCCAGTGCCTCCGGGTAACGTGCCGAAGCGCACAGAACCATCCACAGGATATGCCAGATTCCATTGAGCATCTCGATCTCATTGAACTTCTCGGCAAGCTCTTTGGCGCGGCCCGCAGCTTGCGCCAAGTCAAGGGACCCCCATCCCGTAAGCGTGATGTGAACCGGCATCAGCAGAGCCTGGAAATGCAGCTCCTGGCGGTCCCGGTCATCGGACGGCGCTAGCGCTCCGAGCAGGTCGAGCCCTTTTCGCAAATGGGCCAAGGCGTCGGCGAACGCCGATCTTCCGACCGCCGTCCGCCCGGCGCTCAACCAGTAGGGAACGGCGCGCTCGGCAAGGTCTGCCACGGTGAGATGATGCGCCAGCAATTCGGGCTCGGTCTCTGCCATGGTGGGGAAATACGCGAGCAAGGCCTCGGCAATCTCCTTATGCAGATCCTGCCGGTCGCGCTTCAAAAGGGAGTCATAGGCAGCGTCCTGCACCAGCGCATGCTTGAAGGTGTAGCTGGCTTGCGGCGGCGTGCCGCGCCGGTAGACGAGCTGGGAAGCGACCAGCTTGTCGAGCGCCGTGTCGAGGTCCGCCTTCGACATCGGCGATACGGCCGCAATCAGCTGATGGGAGAATTCGCGGCCTATCGCCGCACCGACCTGGGCCACCTCCTTTACCGGGATCAGCTTGTCGAGCCGCGCCATCAACGAGTCGTGCAAGGTGTCCGGGATGGCCAGGCTGTCGACCGCGCCCGAGATGGCATAGCGATCACCTTCGTCGCTGACGATATCGGATTCGATCACTGCCTTGGTCAGCTCCTCGATGAACAGCGGCACGCCGTCGGTTTTGCTGATGATCTGATCGTGCAACTGCTCGGGCAGCGGCTTGCCGCCGGTCACGCGCTCGACCAATTGCCCCGACTGGCGCTTGCCGAGCCGATTGAGCGAGTGCAGCGTCACATGGCTGTGCGCGCCCCACTGTGGCGTGAACTCCGGCCGGAAGGTGACGATGACCAGCACTGGAGCGGCGGCGATCGCGGCGATGACCTGGTCGAGCGCTTCGAGCGAGGTCGGGTCGATCCAGTGCACGTCCTCGAACACCAGCAGGATCACGGCCTGGCGCGCCAGCCTGGCGATCTGCTCGACCAGCACCTCGATGGTGCGTTCCTTCTGTTTCTGCGGGCTCATGGCAAGCGGCGGATAACGCTCGAGCGGCAGCGACAGGAGACTGCCGATCAGGGCCAGGGTCTCGGCATCGTCGGCGCCGATCAGCGCCTCGAGCTTGTCGAGGCGGATGTCCGGGGAGTCCTCGCTCTCTGAGCGGGCTGCGCGTTCCAGCTGGATGATGAACGGATATAACGCGGAATTAGTGTAGAACGGCGAGCACTGGAATTGCAGGCGCCTATGATCGTCGCGGCCGATCATTTCGCGCACCGTGTCGGTGATGCGGCTCTTGCCGATGCCGGGCTCGCCTTCCAGCAGCACCACCTGGCCTTCGCCGCTTTTGGCCGCGGCCCAGCGGCCGAGCAGCAGCCCGATCTCTTCGTCGCGCCCGACAAACGGCGTCACGCCGGCTGGATGCATCGCCTCGAAGCGGCTGTCGGCGGCGCGCTCGGCGGTTGCCTGGTATAGCGCCATCGGCAGGGAAAGGCCTTTCAGCGCATGGGAGCCGAGGTCGTCGAAATCGAAGACATCACCGATCAGCCGCCGCGTGCGGTCGCCGACCACCACCGTGTCCGGCTCGGCCAGGCTTTCGATGCGGGCGGCAATATTGGGTGTTTCGCCGACCACCGCCATATCGCCCCGGGTATCGGCGCCGCCGACCTCGCCGGCCACCACCAGGCCGGTATGAATGCCGATACGGACCGAGACCGTGACGCTTTGTTCAGCGTCGAGCCGCACACTCAATTCCGCCACCGCGGCGACGATGTCGAGACCGGCTCGTACCGCGCGCTGCGGGGCGTCCTCATGGGCCAGGGGATAGCCGAAATAGACCATCAAGCCGTCGCCGAGGGTCTGGGCAATATGGCCGTCATAGCGCTTGATCGCGCCCGCGCAGGCGTCCTGGTAGGCGCGCATCACCTCGCGCAGGTCTTCCGGGTCGAGCTTTTCCGATAGCGCCGTCGAGCCGACCAGGTCGCAGAACATCACCGTGATCTGGCGGCGCTCGGCCTCGCGCTGCCCGCTCTCCGCGGGCGGTGCGACAACGGCCACACCGTCCTTGGCCGCGGATAACACTTGCGCGCGCGGGCCCATGGGCAGGCCGAGCTCTTTCAGGTTGGCCTCGGTCAAATGGGGCAAGGCGTCCAGCGTGACGCGCTCGGCCTCGAAGGCCGCCGCATAGTCACCAAGCCCCAACCCATCCAGCCACTCGCGAACGCCGGACATATCACCTCTCCTGCCCGCATGGTACACCCAAACCCGTGGCAATGCAGCCGGCGTGTCGGATCTACGGAATCAGCCGCGCCTCGCGGTAGCGGGCGAACATGGCGAAGACCATCGCCTCGCTGTCGAGGCAGTCATGAAAGCCGAAGCGGCGGGCCTTGGTCATGTCGCTGATGATGTCGTATCGGGGGGCGAAGACGAAGTCGCCGTAGGACCAGAGCGCCATGTCTTCGTAGGGCGTCGGGCGCAGGCCGTGTTGCGCGACGATGGCGTCCCAGATCGGCGCCTTGTCGGCCATGGTGGCGGCCAGCGTCATGGTGCGGACGGGGCCGGCGGGCATGGCGAAGTGGTCGGCGACGCGGGGCCAGAGGGTCTGCCAGCGGAAGCTGTCGCCGTTGGTGATGTTGAAGGCCTGGTTGGCGCAGCGCTCCTCGCTTGCCATCCAAACGATGGCCTTGGCAACATGGGGCACGGCGGCGCATTCGCTCATGCAGCGGTAGTTCTCGGGCGTGCCGGGAAAGCTCAAGGGCAGGCCGAGGGCGCGGCTGACGGCGGCGTAGACGGCGATGACGCTGATCAGGTTGCGCGCACGCCCGGGCACGAAGTCGTAGACCAGGCAGGGGCGCGATGCCGTCCAGGTCCAGCTGCCGGCGTTGGCCTCCAGCCAGTCCTGCTGGTCGTAGTAGAAATTGGGCGGCATGTGGCGCGGGTCGTCTTCCTTGGCCGGGCTTTTGTAGGGGCCGAGGTGCTGGCCGTAATACTTGCCGCCCTGGACGATGTGGACGTGACGCAAGGCGCCCGTGCCTGCCACGGCCTCGACCACGTTTTGCAGCATGGCGAGGTTTTGCGGCACGGATTCGCTGCCGCCTTCGCCGTGGGCGGCGCGCGCCGCGTAGAAGACATGGCTGACGTCGTGCAGGGGGGCGAGCCCGGCCCGGCAGTCGTCGCGGTCGAGCAGGTCGAGCGCGAGGTAGGTCACGCCGTTCTTGTCAGAGGGCGGCGTGCGGCAGACGCCGATGGTCTGCCAGCCCTCTTCGGCGAGGCGTTCGCAGACGCGGCTGCCGATCATGCCCGTGGCGCCGACCACCAGCGCCTTGCCGGCTGGACTCATGCGCGCAGGCTTTCGGCGATGGCGACCACGTCGGCGGGCTCCGCGCGCTTGCGGTAGTCCGCATCGACATCGGCGAAGGCGACCTTGCCGTCGGGCGCGATGACGAAGGTCGCCGGGATCGGCAGGCGCCAGTCGTCGGCGGCGTTGCGCTCGGGCAGGCTGTTGCCCATGCCGGCGTAGATGTCGCGCAGGCTCTCGGGCAGGGCGAAGGCGATGCCGTAAGCCTCGGCCAGCGCACAGCCGACATCGGCGAGGACGTCGAAGGCGAGGGCGTCGCGCTCGGTCAGCGTCAGCGTTACGTCCGGGGTGTCTGCGGCGAGATGGCGATGAGGCTGGCATTCGCGGCTTGCAACGCCGGCAGGGCCGCCTGCAGGGCGCGTAGCTGGATATTGCAATAGGGGCACCAGGCGCCGCGGTAGAAGGCGAGCACCACGCTGCCCTCGCCAAGTCGTTCCCCTAGCGTAACGAATTCGCCATTCTGGTTGGCCAGGCGGAAATCCGGCGCGGCCTGCCCCACCCCTATACCTTATCCTTGCGGCGATATCGGCTGCCAGCGCGGCGATGGCCGCTTCGAACACCGCTGTGCGTTCCGGCCCGAGGCGCTGGCGCGAGCGCGCCTGCTGGGCCTCGAGGTCATCGGTCAAGCTCATGGGATCATTCTCCAAACAGCTGAAAGAGCCAGCTTACGAGATGCATGCCGAGCCAGGCGATCACAATTCCGATAGGGAAGGCCTGGACCACGAAGGCGACGCCGCCGACACGCCAGCGGTCCTTCAGGGTGCGGCCCTCGGCCAGGCGCGCCAGGCCGAGCAAAGCGGGGTTGGGCAGCAATTGATGCGATTGCAGGGCGAGAATGCCGGCGAGGGTGGGGCGGCCTTGTGCCGCGAAGACATGGGCCTGGCGGGCCATCAGGCGGGCGTTCTCCTCGACGGGGCGGTCGCCCCCGGCGAGATTGTAAAACAGGGCGCGCATGGTATCGAGCGGACCCCGCGGCAGGCTCCACCAACCCAGCAGCCAAGTGATCGCGCTGGCGCGGACCGCCAATTTATTGGCGCAGGGACGGCAGTAGATACCTTCGATGGTCTTGCGCCGCGAGCGGGTGACGAGGCCGATCACGCGGCGGAAGCGGGCGAAGCGGAGTTGCGCGCTGATGATGCCGCAGCGCTCGCAGCGCACCGGCTCCGGCGCGGCGGGCTCCTCGTCCTCCGGCGCTGGCGTCGGCGCTGGCGGATCGGGTTTTGCCTCACGCGGTTTCGGCTTGACCTTTCTTTCCCACATGGGTTTTTTTGGCTTGGCCTTGGTGCTGGCTGTCGCCGCGGCGACGCAAATGGCATCGTAGTCGGCGCGCCGATCGGTGTCGGACAGGGTTTCGTAGGCTTCGGTGAGCTTATGGAATCCCTCGGCGTCGCCGAGGCCGACAGCGTCGGGATGGGATTGCTTGGCGCGCGACCGAAAGGCTCTCTTGACGGCCGCCGTGTCCGCCTCCGGCGTCAGGCCCAGGGTCTCATAGTAGCCTTTGACGTCGGAGAACCCCATGACCCTGCTCAGGAGATATACAGGCCGCCGTTGACGGCGATGGATTCCCCGGTGACGAAACTCGCCATGTCACTGCACAGGAAAAGCACGACGGAGGCGACCTCCGCCGCCGTGCCAAGCCGTTTCAACGGTGTCGACGCAATCAGCTCGTCGCCGCGCGCGGCCATGGTGTGCTCGACCATCACCGTATCGATGATGCCCGGCGAGACCGCATTGACGCGGATGGCGCGCTCGGCAAGCTCCTGCGCCAGCGACCGGGTGAGGCCGAGCACGCCACCCTTGGCGGCACCGTAATGGGCATGGCGCCGCGAGCCGCGGTGGCCGGCGATCGAGGCGATGGTCACGATCGCCCCACCGTCGCGCAATATGGGCTGAATGGCGCGGCAGAAGTGAAACGTGCCGTCGAGATTCACCGCAATGGTGCGGCTCCATTCCTGCGGCGACATCTCGTCGAAGGCCTTTTCCAGGTAGATGCCGGCGCCGGTGACCAGATAATCGGCGCCGCCGAAGGCCTTCCGGCAGTGCGCCATCGCGGCCTCGACATCGTCGCGCTCGCAGACGTCCACCTTGTCCACCAGCACGCGCTCGCCGCTCGGGTCGAGGTCGTCGGCAAAGGCCTGCAGCACCTCGGCATTGAGATCGCTCAGCGCCAGCCTGGCGCCGCAATCCCAGAACATCTTGGCGATGGCGCGCGGGATACCACCGCTGGCGCCGGACATAACCAGAACCTTGTCAGTCAAATCGAGCATGATGGCAGTCCTGTCGCCTGGGGTCGGTGGCAAATGCGCTGGCTTGGTGTGCCTGAATGTGCCACCTAAGGGGCTGATTGTCATCCGGCGTTGGTGCCGGGATCGAAGAGGGAATAGGGCGATGGCGGGCTATGTGCTGGCGCAGCTGAAAGTGACGGACCCGCAGCGGTTCGCCGAATACGGGGCCCAGGTGCCCGCGACGATCGAAAAGTTCGGTGGCCGCTATCTGGTGCGCGGCGGCGACATGGCGGCGCTGGAAGGCGAGCCCTTCGCCCCGCGCGTGGTCGTCATCGAATTCGACTCGGTGGCGGCGGCAAAGCGCTGGTACGAGTCCGACGACTACGCGCCGCTAGCCGAGCTGCGCCAAAGCGCCTCCGAAGGCCGCCTCGTCATCGTCGAGGGCTACCAGCCCTAATCGAAAGGCGCCCCCCGAATCAGGGAGGCGCCCATGATGTGCGGAACGGCGCCGGTCAGGCGGCTTTGTCGGTGGCGATGACCTTGCGCGGCTCCTTGGTGCCGATGGCGATGCGCCGTGGCTTCAGCTCTTCCGGGATCTCGCGAACGAGGTCGAGGTGCAAGAGGCCGTGCTCAAGCCTGGCGCCTGTCACCTGGATATGGTCGGCGAGCTGGAAGCGGTGCTCGAAGGCGCGGGCGGCAATGCCGCGGTGCAGGTAGCGGCGCTGCTCGTCCTTGGGCTCGGCGACGCGGCCGCTGACCAGGAGCACGTTGTCCTTGACGGTGACCTCGATATCGTCGTCGCTGAAACCGGCGATGGCCATGCTGATACGGTAGGCGTTCTCCTCCAGCGCCTCGATGTCGTAAGGCGGGTAGGACGGCGCCGACTCGAAGGTCTGGGCGGATTCCAGAAGCCGGTTCAGGCGATCGAAGCCAACGCTGGTGCGGAACAGGGGGGAAAGGTCGAACGTACGCATGTCATGATCCTCCATTGAGCGACATGATTGTCATGGGCCCGCCAGCGGGCGCGGCCCGGGTTGCTGCCCGCGAACCCGGTATCGGCATTCGCGGACCAGTCTGATATGGGCATGCGGGCATCGCGGCGCAATAGGGCATGGGCGCGTTGCCGTGCTGGACAGGGACTCCGGCCTGGGCCATTCTCCGCCGCGCCGACATCGGCCATGCGATGGGGGCGATGTCCGTGGCGAGGGGGCCTTGGCCCGTGCAGATCACCAACGCGTTAGGGCCAGGACGGTCATGCCGATCCATGTTTCATAGCTGCCGCTGGCTTGTCGCCTGCCTGCTGGCGTTGGTGTCGGCGGCGCCCGCCCTGGCGCGCCTGGACGATCCCCTGATCAGCCGCATTACCATGTCCGTGCTGCAACAGGCCTTCCCCGGCGCGGAAGCGATCGGCGAGATCAGCGGCGAGCCGCCGGTTGCCGAGGTGTTGATCGAAGGGGAGGTTGCCGGCTACCTGATGTCGGCGCACGACATCGTGCATCCGGTCGGCTTTGCGGGCGAGCCTTTCGACCTGATGGTCGGGCTGGATTTCGACGGCAGGGTGACGGGCGTCGTTCTGCTCGAGCATCACGAGCCGATTATCGGGCTGAGCATGATCCGCGCCGAGCTTGTGCAGGCCTTTCTCAACCGTTTGCGCAAGGTGCGTGTGACGCGTTCCGTACGCGCCGGCCGCGGTGCCGCCGATGGCGTGTCGGGCGCTACCATCAGCTCAAAGCTCATGCGTTCCGCGGCACTGGCGTCTGCGCGCAAAGTGGCTCTGCGCACCGGTATCGTCGGCACCCATGTCGACCCTCGTGGCTTGTCGGTGGATATCGACACTTACCAGGAGCGAGGCTGGAAAGACCTGGTCGCCGACGACGAGGTGGTCGGCCGCACGGTGACTTTCGGCGATGTCATGGAGGCCTTCGGTGGAACCGCGAGGGAGCTCGAAGGTATCCCGCCGGACCAGACGTTCATCGAAATCTACACCATGCTCTCCACGCCCGGCGGCATCGGGCGCAACATTTTCGGTGGTGAATGGTACAACTTTCATCTCACCCAGATTGCGCCGGGCGATCACTTTCTTACTATTGCGGCGCTTGGTTTCTATTCCTTCCGGGCGGCGGCGAAAGTCGACTTGCAGCCTTTTGTCATGGATACCTTTCCCAGGATCCGGATTGTTCAAGGGGACAAGGCCTTCAAGCTGTCGCTGGGCAATAAACTCAAACGCACGGCGATCCGCGCGCACGGCGCGCCGCGCTTTCGCGAACATATGCTGTTTCGCATGACCCGCGAGGAGGGCTTCGACCCCTTGTCTCCGTGGACCTTGGAGCTGTTGGTCGAGCCGGCGACCGTGGGGGCGCCGGCGGAGAGCGAGACCGCTGTCTTCGGGCTGACCTATACCTTGCCCGATAAATACGTCGAGGGAGCCGACTACGCGCTGGAGGAGGCGGGCTACAAGACCGTCAATACTGTGCTTTTCGGCTTGCTGCGAGAGAGCCTGTTGGCCGAGTGGCAGCAGGTTTGGGTGGCGCGTGCCTTCGATATCGGTGTTCTGACTGTCATTCTGGGCGTTGTCACGGCGATGCTGGTGGTCCAGGATGCGGTGTCGCGCCGGCGGCGGCTGTTTACCTGGCTGCGCATCGGGGTCCTGGCGGCGGTTCTGGTTTGGCTCGGCTGGATGAAGGATGCGCAGCTCACCACCATCAACTTCATCACCTATGCCCAGGCCGCGCTCGAGGATCTCGATCCGGACGTCTTCCTGCTCGATCCGCTGATCTTCATTTTGTCGGTCTATACCGGGATTACCCTGCTGCTGTGGGGCCGGGGTGTATTCTGCGGCTGGCTCTGTCCGTTCGGCGCCATGCAGGAGTTGCTGGCGCGTGCCGCCCGCGTCTTGCGCGTTCCTCAGATCACCTTATCGCAGGACGTACAGGAGCGGGCGTGGGTGCTCAAATATGT
>CAZVDW010000870.1:0-6982 GCA_964625645.1 uncultured Rhodospirillaceae bacterium | reverse complement strand
CCACCGGCCGCATGGAGATCGCCTCACGGTCTATGAGCACGGCAAACAGCACCAGCGCCGCCATGATGAAGGCGCGCTGGGTCGGTACCGTGGCCCCGGTCAGCAGCAAATACGTGAAGGCGGCGGCCAGGGCCACGACCGCCGCCACTTTCTTGATCGGCCAGGCCAACGCCAAGGGCTCCACGGCCGCCAGCAGGAAGCGCACGAGGAAGAAGGCGAACCCCGCCACCAGGCCGAGATGCAACCCGGATATGGCGAGCAGATGAGCCAGTCCCGCGTCGCGCAAGGCTTTGGAAACCTCGTCCGGGATGCGGCCGCGAAGCCCCGTCAGCAAGGCAACGGCTATCGCGCCCTCATGGCCGTCCATCGCGGCATCGATTCGCATCGCGATGGCCAACCGCGCGCCGGCCACCGCCTCGCGCCAACCGGACGGCCGCGCCGGGGTCAACGGCTGAGCCCGGCTCACGGCATATCCCACGGCGCCGATGCCTTTGTAAAACAGCGCACGGCCGAAATCGTAGGCGCCCGGTGCGGCCGGCCGTGGCGGCGGCATCAGCACCGCCCGCAAGCCGATGTGAGCGCCGGGCACTACCGCCTCTCCCGGTGCGTTGATCACCAGGCGGACGCGACGCGGCGTCACGGCCGGGGCCAGCCCCTCGACCGCGGGCTCGTCGATCACCGCGCGCACGCCAACTTCGCGTGGCTCGACCAGCACGACCCGGCCCGAGACATCGACCGGGCCGAGCTTGCGCGACAGCATGGGCTCGGCGACCAGGGTGGTACGCAGACCGGCAATGGCCAGGCCCGCCAGGACCAAACCCGGCAGCAAAGCCACCAAAGCGTAACCGCCCCGGCCCAGGCCGATCACCATCAGGAGCGGGGCGGCCAGAGCGGCGCCAAGCAAGACGGCTGGCGGCGGCGAGCCCGGCCAGGCGAAATAGAGCGCGACCCCCAGGCCCAGCAGCACCGGCAGCCACAGCGGCAAGCGCTGGCGCTCGCCGAGCAGCAGCGTCTTCAGACGCGATGGCTTTGCGTCGATTGTGTCGTCACTCGCCAGCATGGGTTCGCCCCCGGCCGCGAGTATGCTAGGTAGCGGCCGAACGCGCCATTGCCTCGCGGAGCTTGTCCCCCATGACCGTCGTCACCCGTTTCGCCCCATCGCCAACCGGTTACCTGCATATCGGCGGGGCGCGGACGGCCTTGTTCAATTGGCTCTATGCCCGTCACCATGGCGGACGCTTCCTGTTGCGCATCGAGGATACCGACCGCGCCCGCTCGACGGACGCCGCGGTGGAGGCGATTTTCGAAGGCATGCGCTGGCTCGAGCTCGATTGGGACGGCGAGCCGGTGCATCAGTTCGCGCGCGCCGACCGCCATGCCGAGGTCGCCGCCGGCCTGCTCGAGGCCGGGCTCGCCTATCGCTGTTACTGCACGCCGGAAGAGCTGGCGGAGATGCGCGAGCAGGCCCGTGCCGAGGGCCGGCCCCGGCTCTATGACGGACGCTGGCGCGATCGCGATGCCAGCGAGGCGCCGGCCGATATCCCGCCGGTGATCCGCTTCAAGGCGCCGCGCGACGGCGAGACCGTGATCGACGACGCCATCCAGGGCCGGGTCAGCCAGAACAATGCCCAGCTCGACGACATGATCCTGTTGCGCGCCGACGGCACGCCGACCTACATGCTGTCGGTGGTGGTCGATGACCACGACATGGCGATCAGCCACGTCATCCGTGGCGACGACCATCTCAACAATGCCTTCCGCCAGAACGCGCTCTATCGCGCGCTGGGCTGGCAGCCGCCGGTCTTCGCCCATATGCCGCTGACCCATGGCGCCGACGGTGCCAAGCTGTCGAAGCGCCACGGCGCGCTCGGCGTCGATGCCTATCGCGACATGGGCATGCTGCCGGAGGCCATGCGCAACTACCTGCTGCGGCTCGGCTGGTCCCATGGCGACGACGAGATCATCTCCAGCGAACAGGCCATCGACTGGTTCGACCTCGACGGCGTCGGGCGTGGTGCCGCGCGCTTCGACATGACCAAGCTGGAAAGCCTCAACGGCCAGTACATTCGCGAGGCCGACGACGCGCGCCTGGTGGCGCTGGTGCTGCCGCTGATCGAGGGTGCTGTGGACGCGGCGGGCGAGGCCCGGCTGCGGGCCGGCATGGCGGGGCTCAAGCCGCGCGCCAATACGCTGCTGGCACTGGCCGAGGCCGGCCGCTTCTATGCGCTCGGCGAAACGCCGGCAATGGCTGACAAGGCGGCGAAATTGCTCGACGGCGATGCCCGCGCCCGCCTCGCTGCGCTAAAGGACGTGCTTGCCGGATTGAGCGACTGGACCGAGGAAGCCTTGGAACAGGCCGTGCGCGACTTTGCCGAGACACAGAACCTCAAGCTCGGCAAGGTTGCCCAACCGCTGCGCGCCGCGCTGACGGGCAGCACCGCCTCGCCCGGCATGTTCGAGGTGCTCGCCGTGCTCGGCCGCGAGCAGGTGTTGGCGAGACTCTGACCATGCGCCTGGTTGTCGCGCTCGGCGGCAATGCCTTGCTGCGGCGGGGCGAGCCGCCGACCGTCGATAGCCAGCGCCGCAACGCGGCGACCGCCGCCGAGGCCCTGGTGCCATTGGCCGCCGAGCACGATCTTGTCGTCACCCACGGCAACGGCCCGCAAGTCGGGTTGCTGGCTGCCCAGGCCACGAATGATACGACGTTCGACATCCTCGATGCCGAAACCGAAGGCATGATCGGCTACCTCATTGCCCAGGAGCTTGGCAATCGCCTGCCGCAAGGCCGCTCTTGCGTGAGCCTTCTGACGCAGGTCGAGGTCGACCCGGATGATCCCGCCTTCCAGGCCCCGACCAAACCGATCGGTCCCATCAGTGAAGATGGGGTCAGCCGCCGCCTTATTGCCTCACCCCGCCCCCAGGCCATTCTCGAGATCGACGTCATCCGCCTTCTGGTGGAGCGAAGCGTGGTGGTGATCTGCGCCGGCGGCGGCGGCATCCCCGTGGTGCGTCGCGCCGATGGCAGCCATTTCGGCATCGAGGCCGTGATCGACAAGGATTTGTCGAGCGCCCTTCTCGCCCGCGAGCTGGGTGCCGATTTTCTGCTCATGCTGACCGATGTGGATGCGGTCTATGACGATTGGGGCACGCCGGGACAGCAGCCGATTTCGCAAATTCAAGCAGATGCTTTGGACCCCAACGATTTCGCGCCAGGTTCCATGCGCCCGAAGATCGAGGCCGCCAAGGAATTCGGCAATGCCGGAATCGGCCGCCTGGAAGATGCCGCCGCCATCCTCGCCGGCAGTGCGGGGACTCGTATCACGCCCTAACGGCTGTCCAGAAAAGCGTCGACCAGATCGACAAGGCCCGGAGAATCGAGCTCCGCATAGTCGTAGCGCGCGCGCACCACGGGCTTGTCGATGGCTATCAACGCCGCCAGGTCGCACGGGGTGCCGGAGACAACCAGATCGATATCCGCTGCGTTGATGCTGGCGGCGAGCGCGGCCAATTGCCGCGGATAATAGCCGACCGCCGGCAGGACCGGGCCGATATGCATATATTGCGCGTATAGCGCCGCGATATCGCCTTTGGCGGATTCGTGGGGATCGAGGATATGCGCACCCGCGTCCCGTGCGGCCACCAAGCCCGCGCCGTAAGACATGCCGCCGTGGGTCAGGGTCGGTCCGTCCTCGACCACCAGCACGGCCTTGCCTGCAACCGGCCCATCCAAGGTAACGGGCGAGGCGCCGCGCACTATGGTGGCCACGGGCGCCAGCGCTTCCGCGTTCCGCCGGACCTGCGCCAAGGCTTCGGGCGTGGCGGAATCCGCTTTGGCGAGCACGACGATATCGGCCATGCGCAAGACGGCCTCGCCCGGATGATAGGCGGTTTCGTCGCCGGGCCGCAGCGCATCGGCCAGCACGATATGCAGATCCGGGCGATAGAAGGGGAAATCGTTGTTGCCGCCGTCCCATAAAATGACATCGGCCTCCTGCTCGGCGGCGGCCAGGATGGCGGCATAATCGACGCCGGCATAGACGACCACGTCCAGCGCTATGTGGGGCTCGTACTCCTCGCGCTCCTCGATGGTGCAGTCGGCGGCATCGAGATCGGCTGGCGTGGCGAAGCGTTGCACGGCTTGCGCCGCAAGATCGCCATAGGGCATGGGATGGCGGATGGCGGCAACGCGCAGGCCCTTCTCACGCAGGCGCTTGGCCAGGTAGCGCGTGACCTGCGACTTGCCGCAGCCCGTGCGCACCGCCGAGACGGCGACGACCGGCCGCCGGGACATAAGCATCGTCGCCTTTGGCCCGAGCAGCGTGAAGTCGGCGCCCATGGCCAAAGCCTGAGACGCCTTGTGCATCACGTCCTGGTGCCGCGCATCGCTATAGGCGAACACGACCTCATCGGCCTCCTGGCCGCTCAGCGCCGCTTCCTTGATGATCGGAATGCCCTCCGGATAGTACGGCCCCGCCAGCGACGGCGGATATCGACGCCCAGCGATCTCGGGGATCTGCGTCGCCGTGAATGCGACAACGCGACGCGACGGGTCATCGCGATAGACGACGTTGAAATTGTGAAAATCGCGCCCGGCGGCGCCCATGATGATAACGCGTTTCCCTGCCATGCCCTGCCTCGTTTTGTGACAGTATAAAGCGGCATATCGGTTGGAGGAGCAAGCGAGGATGAGCCACGGCTGGGTGTCGAAAGCCGTATCGGACATCTCAATCTCCGCGATCAAGGAGATGGCGATGCGCAGCGCCCGCGTCGATGGCGCGGCATCGCTGACCTGGGGCGTGCCGTCGTTCCGCACGCCGGCCCATATCCGCCGCGCCATAGAGGCCTCGATCGAGGCCGATCCGGACATCGGCAAATATGCCTTGCCCGACGGCCTTCCCGAATTGCGCCGGCTGGCCGCGAAGGTGCATTACCAAGCCACCGGCATCGACGTCGATGCAGACGAGAACATCATCATCACTGCCGGCAACATGCAGGGCCTGAACGCACTCTTTCACACTCTTATCGACCCCGGCGACGAGATCATCGTCACCGACCCCGGCTTTGCCTCTCACTTTCAGCAAATCCGCCTTTGCCGCGGCAAGCCGGTGCATTGGGCGATGGACGAAGGGCAAGGCTGGGCGCTCGATATCGACGCCCTGCCCGGCCTCATCGGCGCGCGCACCAAGGCTTTGGTGCTGGTGACGCCATCGAACCCGACCGGCAAGATTTTCAGCGAGGCGGAGCTGCGCCGCATCGGTGCGATCGCGCGCGATGCCGGCATCCTGGTGATTCTGGACGATCCCTACTCCCACTTCACCTACGAGAATGCGCAGCGCTATTTCAACCTGTCGTGCGTGCCGGAGCTTCGCGACACCGTGGCCTATCTTTTCACCTTCTCGAAGACCTACGCCATGAGCGGCTGGCGGCTCGCCTATATGATCCTGCCCGACGGCCTCAAGCGCGAGGTGCTCAAGGTTCATGACGCCACGATCATCTGCACGCCGCGGGTCTCGCAGGTGGCGGGGATCACGGCGCTGTCGGAGCCGCCCGTGCATTTGCGGGAATTCGAGGCGGTGCTGGCGAGGCGCCGCGAGCTGATTTGCGCCCGCCTCGATGCCGTGCCCCACGTCTTCGACTACGTCAAGCCAGAGGGCGCCTATTACGTCTTCCCACGCATCCTGGTGGCGCACGAGGATTCGCGCGGCTTCGCGATTCGCCTGCTCGCGGAAGCGCGTGTGACGGTGACGCCGGGCGGCGCCTTCGGCCCTTGCGGCGAGGGCCACGTGCGCATGGCCTATTGCGTCGACGAGGAGACCATAGAACGGGCCTTCGACCGCATCGAATCGCACTTCCCGACATAGTTAGAATTAATATTAATATTTACGAATATTTCATTAAAAATTCGGGATATTTCTAATTTCTATATAAGCAGGTTTGTGGTCGAAATTTGCCATTCCAAGGGCAAGTCAGTATGCTCCGGCCACCGCGCGCGGGCCGTTCTTGGCCGGCCGTTCCCGCCCATAGAATAAAGGATCCGTCAATGGCAGAGCAGGCCGCCACGTCGCAAGTCGCGGGAAGCGTCACGCTAACGGACAATCAGACCGGCAAGGTCGTCGATTTGCCGGTGATCAAAGGCACCATCGGGCCCGACGTCATCGACGTGCGTAAGCTCTACGCAGAGACCGGTCATTTTACCTACGATCCAGGTTTCACCTCCACCGGCAGCGCCGAATCCGCCATCACCTATATCGACGGCGAAGAGGGCGTGCTGCTGCACCGCGGCTATGCGATCGAGGAGCTGGCGGAAAAATCCGACTTCATGGAAGTCGCCTATCTGCTGCTGAACGGCGAGCTGCCGACGCTCAAGGAAAAGGAGACTTTCGTCAACCACGTCTCCTACCACACCATGATCAACGAGCAGCTCACCTTCTTCTATCGCGGCTTTCGCCGCGACGCCCACCCGATGGCGGTGCTGATCGGCGTGGTCGGCGCCATGTCGGCCTTCTACCACGATGCCATGGACATCAACGATCCGCGCCAGCGCGACATCATCTCCCACCGCTTGATCGCCAAGATGCCGACGATCGCGGCCATGGCCTACAAGTTCTCGGTCGGCCAGCCTTTCATCTATCCGCGCAACGACCTGAACTATGCCGAGAATTTCCTGCACATGCTGTTCGCGGTGCCGGCCGAGGAATACGACGTCAATCCGGTGCTATCGCGCGCCATCGACCGCATTCTCATCCTGCACGCCGATCACGAGCAGAACGCCTCGACCTCGACGGTGCGCCTCGCCGGCTCCAGCGGCGCCAACCCGTTCGCCTGCATCGCCGCCGGCGTCGCCTCGCTGTGGGGGCCCGCTCACGGCGGGGCGAACGAGGCGGTCCTCAGCATGCTCACCGAGATCGGCACCAAGGACCGTATCCCCGAATACGTCAAGAAGGCGCGCGACCCGAACGATCCGTTCCGGCTGTTCGGCTTC
>CAZVDW010000869.1:0-9695 GCA_964625645.1 uncultured Rhodospirillaceae bacterium | reverse complement strand
GCTCGCCCTGTCGACGGCCGTCGAGGTGCGCAGTCCCGGCGCGATTGCTGGCGAGGAGGTGGCGCTACGCGCGCACAACGACGACATCGGCAACACCGTCTTCGGCGTCGCGGCTACCCCGCCCATCGCCGACCTGTTCGCGGATCGCCGCCACCTGGGTGTCGCGATAGGCGGCCATGGTCCAGTCGCCCGAACAGCCGGCAACGGCATGGGTAAAGGCGCCGAGCAGGGCCGCGCCGTGCGGCGTGTGCACCACCTCGGGGTGGAACATGAGACCATAGAAACGGCGCTCGTCGTCGGCGATCGCGGCGAACGGCGCGCCTTCGGAGGTGCCGACGACGCGAAAGCCGGGCGGCATCGCCTTGACCCGGTCGCCATGGCTCATCCAGACCTGTTCGCGGTCGCCCTTTTGCCAGACGTCGTCGAACAGAGTGCAGTCGTCGACCACGTCGATGAAGGCACGGCCGAATTCGCGGTGGTCGGAGCCTTCGACCTTGCCGCCAAGCTGCGCGCACAGGGTCATTTGGCCGTAGCAGATGCCAAGCACCGGCACGCCAAGCTCGAATACCTTCGTCGGTGCGCGAGGCGTATTCGCCGAGGTTACCGAGTCCGGGCCGCCGGACAGGATTATCGCCTTGTGATCAAAGGCGGCCATCGCGGCGTCCGCGTTTTGCACCGGCACGATCTCGCAATAGACCCCGGATTCGCGCACGCGGCGGGCGATCAGCTGGGTGACTTGGGAGCCGAAATCGATGATCAGGATATGCTCGGACACGGGCAATCAGGCCTCGGCGGAAATGGCGGCGCGGGCCGCGGGTGCGGTGACGCTCAACGCGAACCAGCGGCGGAAAGCCTTGATATCGCGCGGCCTGCCGTCAAGCTCCAGGCGCTCGTCGGCGAGGGCTTCGTCGAGGGTTACGTGGCCGAGCCAGATCTGGGTCAGCAGGCGCAGCGCGCCGGCGATGTGCAGATCAACCTCGTGGCCAGGGTCCTTGATGCAAAGATCCGCATCGCCGTCATCGAAAACCAGCCAATAGAGCCGGTGGCTGACCGGCACGCCGGCAAACTGGAAGCGCACGACGAAGCGGTCGCGTATCGGCACTCCCGAGGCGATGGCGCGGCGGCGGATGTCCCACATCAGCAGGTCCGGGTCGAGATTTTCGTCCGCCACCAGCTCCTGGCGCAACCAGCGCTGGGACCAGGCGCCCATGGTCTCGATGATCGGCATAAGCTCGTGTCCCGGCGCCGTCAGGTGATACTCCCAGCCGCGGCCCTCGGCCTGGCGGCGCTCCACGACGCCGGCATATTCCAGCTCCTTGAGACGCCGCGAGAGCAGCGAAGGCGACATGCGCGGCACGCCGCGCTGGATATCGTTGAAGCGCACCGCACCGCTCAACAGCTCACGCACCACCAGCGGCGTCCAGCGTTCCGCCAGCACTTCGGCGGTGCGCGCGACGGGGCAGAACTGGCCGTATCCCTTGGCAGCGGACATGGCCGAAACCTAGCGACGGCCAGCGTGCCGCGCAACTACAGATTTGAAAGTTGAAACGGAGGCGACGGCGCGAGACCCTATGGGCAATCCAACGCCCAGCAATAGGGAGACGATGCGATGACCGAGACACAGACCCTGGCACAGCTCGCCGAAGAGTTGGGCCCGACCATCGCCAAGGACGCCGCGGAGCGCGACGAGGCAGGCGAATTCGTCGCTGAGAATTACACACTGCTGAAGGAGCACAAGGTCTTCTCGGCCCAGGTGCCGACGAAGCTTGGCGGCCGCGGCGCCAGCCATAGCGAGATATGCGACTTCATCCGGCGGCTGGCTCGAATCGAACGGCGAGGCACGCATTGTGGAAGGCGGCTATCGCGTCAGTGCGCGCAAGCCCTTCGGCAGCGGCTCGCCCGGCGGTGACCTGCTTGTCACCTCGGCGCCCTGCCGCGACGAAGTGCTTCATTTCGGCATTCCCTTCGCCAGCGAAGGGGTCTCTCTCGCCGGCGACTGGGACACCATGGGCATGCGCGCCACCGGCTCGCAGACGATCATCCTCGACGATGTCTTCGTGCCCGAGGCGGCGGTGGTGCTGAAGCGCCCGCAAGGCGTCTACCATCCCGCCTGGAACGTCATCCTGACGGTCGCCTTGCCGCTCATCATGTCGGTCTATGCCGGCATCGCCGAAAAGGCGACGGAAACCGCGATCGGCATTGCCGGCAAGCGCCACGCCGAGGACACGGTCTATCTCCTCGGCGAGCTCGGCAACCTGCTGGCCACCACGCAAGTCGTCCATGCCGACATGGTGCGCATCGCCAACGACCTCGACTTCGAGGTCAGCACCGAGACCGCCAATGCCGTCCTCGCACGCAAGACCATCACGGCCAATGCCGCGCTGGCGACTGTCGAGAAGGCGATGCATGTGACGGGCGGCCCCGGCTTCTTCCGTAAATTCGGCCTGGAGCGTCTGTTGCGCGACGTGCATGCCGGCCAGTTCCATCCCCTGCCGGAGAAGCGTCAGCAGCGCTTCAGCGGGCGCCTGGCGCTTGGCCTCGACCCGATCAGCGATATCGTGCGCGGCGGCCTCGCCGTGGCGGCGGAGTGAGATCATGGCGCTGCGCAGCGATTTTCTCGACGCCATGAGCCTCGCCGCCAGCACCGTCACCATCGTCACGACGGACGGGGTGGCGGGGCGTGCCGGCCTTACGGTCTCGGCCATGGCCTCGGTTTCCGCCGACATGGCGCGCCCGGCGCTGCTGGTCTGCATCCACCACAAGAGCGCGGCCGGCAAGGTGCTGCGGCAGAACGGCGCCTTCTGCGTCAACCTGCTGGCATCGGAGCAGTCGGCGCTGTCGGACATCTTCGGCGGCCGTGCCGCGGGCGACAAGTTCGCCAGCGCCGATTGGAGACAGGGCACGACGGGTGCGCCGCGCCTCTCAGGCGCGCTCGCCACCTTCGACTGCGCCGTGACGGACAGCCAGCTCGTCGGCACGCACTTTGTGATCTTCGGCGCCGTCGAGGCCGCCGTCGCGAACTTGCGGCGTACCCCCCTGCTCTATGCCCGGCGCGGCTATCAGCAGTTGGCAGCCTAAGCCCAGCCGCCCGAGAAGGGCATGACCTGGGCGGTGATCCAGTCGGCGCGGTCGGAGGCGAGGAAGGCGACCAGTGCGCCAAGCTCGTCGGGTTTGCCGAGGCGGCCGAGCGGGATGGGGCGGACGATCTTCTTCAAGGTCTCGGGGTCGCCGATCACCTCGGGCGGAAAATAGTCCGGGTTCTCGACATAGTTGGGCGCCACCGCGTTGACCTGGATGTTGTGCGGCCCGAGCTCCTTGGCTAGCGTGAGGGTGAGCGCGTTGGCGGCGCCGCGCGCGGTTACATACATGGAATAGTTGGGCAGGCCGTTGAACGGCGTCGCCGAGGTGATGAAGACGATCTTGCCCGCCCGCCGCGCCTTCATCCCGGGCACCACTGCGGCGGCGAGCGCAAAGGGCGTCTCGACCATCGCCGCAAGGCTTGCGCGGAGGTCTGCAGGGTCCGCATCCTCGACCTTGGCGCGGATGGCGGGGAAGGCATCGTTGTTGATCAGCACGTCGATGCCGCCATGGTCGCGGGTGACTTCTTCGACGATCGCGGCCGGCTGGCGCGCGGCCACCATGGCGAGGCCGGCCGGCGGCTTGCCCGCCGCCTCGGGCCCGAGCGGCGCGCAGCCGAGGACGGTGGCGCCGTCCCCGGTCAACGCCTGCAGCGCCGCCGGCCCGGCGAAACGGCCGGGATTGCTGAGCAAAACAATTGGTTTGTCAGACATCGATCAGCTCCTTTCGGGGCGGCTGCGCGGTGACTATTCGACGGGATGGAAAGGCGCCGGAATCAGGATCTTCGATTCCATCTTCTGCAACAGCGGCCGGACCTTCGGTATGAACTCGGCCCATTCCGGCCGTGACGTCAGCTCGGCGCGGCGGCGGGCGCGATCGTCGAGGCTGTCATAGGCCCACTTGTGGACGATCTGGTTGAGCGGGCCCAGCTCCGTATGGAAATAGCCGAAGCGGTGACCGAGAATTTCCTGTTGCAGGTCCACCACCGAGTCCTGGTAGATCTTCAGCCATTCGGGGTGGCTGCCGGGCTGCAGGTCATAGGTGCGCAATTCGACGATCTTCGACATATCGCAGGTCCTTCCTGGATTGAGTTTCGCCGATCACGAAATCAGCCGCTTGAAGCCTTGTCAACGCGACCCGCGACGGATATGAGCCTGTTTCCCGAGCGAAGGAGAATTCCATGGCCGAAACATACAGGGCGCTGGTCGTCGACAAGGACGGCGACGGCGTGTCGCTGGCGCTTCAGGAGCGCCAGGCGGCCGACCTGCCCGAGGGCGAGGTGACCATTCGCGTCGCCTATTCCAGCGTCAACTACAAGGACGGCCTGGCGACCCTGGCCAAGGGCGGGGTGGCACGCAAGCACCCGCTGGTGCCCGGCATCGATCTCGCGGGCACTGTCGAGAGCTCAAGCGATTTGCGCTTTGCCGCAGGCGACGAGGTCCTGATCACCGGCTTCGACCTCGGCGTCGCCCACGACGGCGGCTTCGCCGAGCGGGCCCGGGTGCCAGGGGACTGGATCGTGCCCAAGCCGGACGGCCTCTCCTTGCGGGAATGCATGGCGCTCGGCACGGCGGGCTTCACCGCGGCGCTGGCGATTCGCGAGCTGGAAGCGCGCGGGCTGACCCCTGACAAGGGGCCAGTGCTGGTTAGCGGCGCCACCGGCGGCGTCGGCTCGCTCGCCGTCTCGATGCTGGCCCGGCTTGGCTATGAGATCGCCGCCTCGACCGGCAAGAGCGACGAGCACGACTATCTGCGCGGCCTCGGCGCCAGCACCATCCTCGGCCGCGACGAGGTCTCGGCGGAAACCCGGCCGCTCGACAAGGAGGTCTATGCCGCCGCCATCGACCAGGTCGGTGGCACGACACTGCCCTGGCTGCTCGCCCGTCTCAACTATCGCGGCGCCGTGGCCTGCACGGGGCTGACCGGCGGCTTCGCCTATTCCTCGACGGTGCTGCCGCTGCTGCTGCGCGGCGTCTCCATCCTCGGCATCGACTCGGTGATGTGCCCGATGTCCGAGCGGCCCGCCCTCTGGCGGCGCATGGCCGGCGAGCTCAAGCCCGACGGCCTGGGAGAGACCATCGCCGTGGAGACCGACCTCGACGGCCTGGCCGATGTGCTGGGGCGCATCCTCAAAGCGGAAGTGCGCGGGCGCACCGTGGTCAGGCTTTAGCGCGGGGGCGGCGGCTCGCTCAACAGTAGCCCGATGACCGTCACGGCGATCATGACGACGGCGGCGATGAGGCCGCCGCGCCGCCGCCGCGGGCTGGTCCAGGGCTTGAAGCGGAAGACGCCGCGGCCGCTATGGCGCGGCAGCGTGAGCCATACGTCTTCCCCGAGCGGCTCGTAGTCGACATCAACCTCGCCTTCCACCGCATTGCGGATTGCCGTGGATACGACGAGCCCGCTCTCGGAGCGCGCCGCGAGGTCCGCGGCCTCGCTCTCAGCCAAGGCAATGCCCATGGCGAAGCCGTGTTCGTCGCCGAACATCGCCCGCATGTCCCAACGCACCCTGAGCGCGCATCGCAGCGCCGCCAAGGGCGACGTGAAGGCCACGGCAAGACGGCCGTCGTCGCGCCGCCAGGCCCGGCCACCCGCACGCGCGATACGAAGCGTGAGCGACGAGCTGGCGGCATCGGCGAGCGCTGGCGGCAGGCCATCGTCGCGCGTGACCATCACCGCTTCACCGATTCTGTCTCGATTCTTCATGCCTTCCCTCTACCATGCGGGCTCGAAAGGGTCGATCCGGCAGCCCGGCTCGGGTATGAGAGGGGCCGAGGAGGACCGCCGACCATGCTCTATCGCGATTTCGAGACCCTTGACGAGCTCGACGCCCACTACAATCTGACCGTCGCCGTGCCCGAGGCCGGCGAGATCACCGAGCGCTGGTCGAGCGAAAGCGCCAAGGCGCGCGACAAGCTGGATTCGGTCCTCGGCGTGGCTTTCGGGCCGACGGTCGAGGAGTATCTCGATATCTTTCCGGCCAAGGCGGAAGGCGGCAAGGCAGCGGTCCACCTCTTCATTCATGGCGGCTATTGGCGCCGCTTCACGGCACAGGATTTCAGCTTCGTGGCCCCTGAGCTGGTGGCGGCGGGTGCCTGCGTCGTGGTCAGCAACTACGCCCTTTGCCCAAAAGTCTCGGTCGCCGAGATCGTGCGCCAGAGCCGCGCGGCGCTGGCCTGGATATACAATAATATCGCCGATTATGGCGGCGACCCGCAGCGCATCACCATTTCCGGCCACAGCGCCGGCGGCCAGCTGACGGCGATGATGCTGGAGACCGACTGGGCCGGCGATTACGGCCTGCCGGCGGACCTGATCAAGGGCGCCTGCGCCATCAGCGGCGTCTTCGACCTGCGCCCCGTGCCCTATACCTTCGTGCAGACGGCGGTGCAGCTCGGCGCCCACGACATCGCACAGCTCAGCCCCATCGACCATATCCCCGCCGCCGCGCCGCCGCTCACAGTGGCAGTGGGCGCCGCCGAGACCGGCGATTTCGTGCGCCAGAGCCACGACTTCCACGCGGCCTGGACGGCGGCGGGGCACACGGCGGACTATCTGCCCATCGAAGGCGAGAATCACTTCTCCGTGCTGGACGGCTACGGCGATCCCGAGAGCCCGTTATTCTCCGCCATACGGAAGCTGATTACGTAGACGCATGGTCCGCTCTGCCGCACACGCCGCCGCACTTATCGCCGTGTTGTCCGCGCCGGCGATGGCGGCGGAGCTGACGCCGCAGGTGCTCGAATCCAATTTCCGCGGCGCCCATATCAGCGTCACGGCGGACCGCTCCGTGACCGCCATTGTCGATCCGGTACAGGTCTCGATCGCCGTCGAGACGGACGTCGGCCTGGCCATCGCCCTGCCCAGCGGCGAATCCGTCATGGGCCCGTTCCACCTGATCAGCGAGCGCGACGAAGGGCCGTTCTGGGCCGGGCAGGGCCGCCAGCGCTGGGAGCGGCATTACACCCTGCGGGCGCGGGCCGCCGGCGAACAGCGGCTGCCGTCCCTGCCCGTCCTGGTCGAGGATGAAAACACGGTCAACCATTTCGCCTGCGTGCGCATGGACCGCTGCGGCGGCGAGCTGATGGACGGAGGCAGCGCGATGCGCCGGCTGCGCACCCGGCCGCTGACCGTCAGGGTCACCTCGGTGCTGCCCGACGACGCGGTGCCGACGCGGCCGAAAGGCGCGGCGCCACCACTCGACTTGGAGCGGCCAGCGACACTGCCGCCGCTCGGACAGATGTTGGCGGTGGCCGGCGCGCTGGCGCTCGCCGCCCTCGCCCTGACCTTCATGCTCGGCCGCAAGCGTGCCGAAAGGCGCCGGGCCTTGGCACAGCGGAAAGCGCACGACCTGGCCCTCGCCGCGCTTGAGCGCCTGGCCGGGCTTGAGCAGGCCGGCGGCGCCCGGATACACGAGTTCCACGCCCGCCTATCGGCGATCCTGCGCACCTATCTGGTCGGGCGCTTCGGCCTGCCCGCGACCAAGCGCACGACGGAAGAGATCCTGCACGCCGCCCTGACGGCACAGCATGACGGCCTCGGCCCCACCCTCGGCCAATGCGACCATGTCAAGTTCGGCCGCGGCCAGCCGCCTGAGACCGACATGCGCGAGCGTCTGCGGGCCACCGTGACCTTTGTCGAAGAGACGGCGGATATCCTGCCAAAGAAGAAGGCCCAGGCATGACCTTCGACGACCCCTTCGCCTTGGTGCTGTTGGCGGCGGTGCCGCTTTTGCTGTTGCTCAAGCGCGCCCAACGGCAGCGCGGCACTATCGGCTATCCGGCCACCTCTGCGCTGGCGACCTTGCCGCGCAGCCCCCGCATGCGCCTGGCCGCGGCCATGCCGTGGGCCCGCGCCCTGGCCCTGATGCTGGCTGTCGCGGCGGTGGCGGATCCGCGCTGGGGCCTGGAATCGACGCGCGCCTATCAGGAGGGTGTCGCCATTATCGTGGTCGTGGACATTTCGAGCAGCATGCTGGCCGAGGACCTGCGGGTCACCTCGGAGCCCGCCACTCGCCTCGATGTTGTCAAGGCCACCTTGCGCGGCTTCGTCGGCGGCCGCGGCCCGGACGCTGAGGGGCGTGAGGGCGATGCCCTCGGCCTGGTGACCTTCGCCCGCTACGCCGACACGGAGAGCCCGCTCACCCTCGACCACGACGCCTTTCTCGCCACTCTGGAAACGGTCGAGATCGTTGTCGTGCCGCAGGAAGATGGCACCGCCATCGGCGACGCCATGGTGTTGGCCACGGACCTGCTGCGCGATGCCGAGGCCGAGAGCAAGGTGATGGTGATGCTGACCGACGGCAACAACAATGCCGGCGCCGTCCACCCGATGGACGCGGCCTGGGTAGCCAAGACCTTCGGCATTACCGTGCACACTATTGGTGCTGGCGGCCGCGACGCCGTGCCGACAACGACGGCGATATCCGCCGAAGCCGGAACGCGAACCATGGCAACGCCGGGCTTCCTCGACCAGTTCCTGCTCAAGGAGATCGCCGATACTACGGGCGGGCAGTTTTTCCGCGCCACCGACGCTACCGTCCTGGCCGAGATCTACAGTGAAATCGACAAGCTTGAGACCTCGACGCAAGTGGTCGAGCAGTACCAGCGCTCGGTGCAGATATTCCCAGCCTTCCTGGGTCTCGCCCTGCTGTTGCTGTTGCTAGAGGCCGCGCTCGGCAATACTGTTCTGCGCACGACGCCGTAAGGGGAGAGAGATGCGCTTCGATGCCCCGTTGCTTGCCGTTCTGCTGTTGCTGGCACCCTTGGTGCTGGGGCTGACGGCTTATGGCATCCGGCGCCGGCAGCAAGCGCGCGCGGCCTTTCTCGGTAAGGACGAGACAAACGCGTGCGACGTTGCACGCGACCGCCGCCGCTGGACCAAGGCGGCAGCATTGGCTGGTGCCGTGGCCTTGTTGGCGGTTGCGGTCATGGGGCCGCGCTGGGGCGAAAGCGTCGAGGACGCACCACGCACGGGCCGCGACATCATCTTCCTGCTCGACATTTCCCGTAGCATGCTGGCCGAGGACGCCAAGCCGAATCGCCTCGAAGCCGCCAAGGCAGCTATCTCCGGCATGGTCGAGGCGATCAAGGAGACCGGCGGCCATCGCCTTGGCCTCGTGACTTTCGCCGGCCGCGCCACCCAGCACAGCCCGGTCACGCTCGATTACGCCTTTTTTCTCGATCGGCTGGGAGCTGTTCGCGGTGGTGCTGCGCCTCGGCGCGGCAGCTTGATCGGCAATGCCATCGGCAAGGTGCTGCGCGAGTTGGAGCCCGGCGCCTCGCCCTATACCGACGTGATCCTGATCAGCGATGGCGAGGACCATGGTGGCACGACGCTGTCCGCGGCACGCGAGGCGGCACGCCTCGGCGTCACCGTCTACCCCGTCGGCATTGGCAACCCTCTCAGCGGTGCCGGCATCCCCTTGACCGATGCGACCGGCGCGCGGGCACCCCTGATGCATAACGGCGAAACCGTGGTGACCAAGCTGCAGGAGCCTTTGCTGCGCCAGATCGCCGGCATCACAAGTGGCGTCTATGTGGCGGCGCGCACGGCACCGGCGGCGCTCGGCAAGCTCTACCACGACTCCATCGCGCTCAAGCGCGGGCGCGAGCTGG
>CAZVDW010000868.1:0-5254 GCA_964625645.1 uncultured Rhodospirillaceae bacterium | reverse complement strand
TTCCGGCGTCGCATGCAGCACGATGGCGCCAAAGGCCGTGCCGCTCATGCGCGCGTCCGAAATGCGCAGCATGTCCTTGACGCCCGCCTGGGCGAGCTTGCGCGGGATCGGGATATAGCCGGATTCGGGCATGCCCGGCGCGCCCTTGGGCCCGGCATTGCGCAGCACCAGCACGTCGTCGGCGGCAACGTCCAGGTCGGGAGAATCGATGCGGTTCGCCATGTCCTCGAGACTGTCGAAGACCACCGCCCTGCCCTCGTGGCGCATGAGATCGGGCGAGGCTGCCGACTGCTTGATGATGGCACCGTCGGGTGCCAGGTTGCCGCGCAGCACGGCGATGCCGCCTTCTGCCGATAGCGGCTCGGCAAACGGCCGCACCACATTCTGCTCCCAGGGTGTCGGCGCGGCCTCCAGCTCCTCGCCCAGGCTGCGGCCCGTCACGGTGAGGCAGTCGAGGTCGAGCAAAGGCGCCAGCTCGCGCAGGATCGGCGCCAGGCCGCCGGCCTTGAAGAGGTCCTCCATGTAATGGGCGCCGGAAGGCTTGAGGTCGACCAGCACCGGGGTCTCGCGGCTCATGGCATCGAAGGCCTCAAGGTCCACGGCAATGCCGCGGCGCCCGGCGATGGCACTCAGATGCACCAGGCCGTTGGTCGAGCCGCCGACCGCCAGCAACAGGCGCAGCGCATTGGCGAAAGCGGCCGGCGTCATGATCCTGTCCGGCGTCAGGCCCTCGGCCGCCATGGCGACGGCGCGGCCGCCCGTGGCCTCGGCGATACGCTTGCGCTCGGCATGCACGGCGGGAACCGTCGCACTGCCCGGCAACATCATGCCGAGGGTCTCGACCGTCAGCGCCATGGTGCTGGCGGTGCCCATGACCATGCAGGTGCCGCCGGTGGTCGAAAGCTCGCCACTGACCTCCTCGATCTGCTCGTCGTCGAGCTCGCCGGCGCGGTAGCGCGCCCATTGCCGGCGGCAGTCGGTGCAGGCGCCCATGCGCTCGCCGCGCCACGAGCCCGTGAGCATCGGCCCGGTGACGAGCTGGATCGCGGGGATGCCCGCGCTCGCCGCCGCCATGAGCTGCGCCGGCACGGTCTTGTCGCAGCCGCCGATCAGCACCACCGCGTCCATCGGCTGGGCGCGGACCATCTCTTCCGTATCGATGGCCATAAGATTACGGAACAGCATGCTGGTCGGCGTCAGATAAGGCTCGCCAAGCGAGATGGTCGGGAAGCTCACCGGCAGGCCGCCGGCCAGCATCACGCCGCGGCTGACCGCCTCGACCAGCTGCGGCATGGTCTGGTGGCAATTGTTGAAGCCGGAGCCGGTATCGGCGATGCCGATGATGGGGCGCTCGAGATCGGCATCGGAATAGCCCATCGCCTTGGCGAAGCTCTTGCGCAAAAAGAAGGAAAAGCCCGTATCGCCATAATGGGTGAGCCCGCCGCGCATGCCGCTTGCGGGTTTCTTGCCGTCGTCGTCCATTAGCGCTGCCCCGTCTTGATGAGAGTCCGCAGGCAGGGTATCAGACGGGCAGGAGAGAATTCTTGAAATACATCAGCCTGACGCCGGAAATCTACGATTACCTGTGCGCCCACTCGGTGCGCGAGACCGACATCCAGCGCCGGCTGGGCGAGGCCACGGCGGGAAGGCACCTGGCCGAGATGATCTCACCGCCGGAAGTGGCGCAGTTCCTCGGCCTGCTGGTCGGGCTGACGGGTGCGCGCAAATGCCTCGAGGTGGGCGTCTTCACAGGCTACGCCACGCTTGCCATTGCCATGGCCTTGCCGGACGACGGCCGCGTGATCGCCTGCGATGTGGATGCGGAGGCGGCGGCCGTGGGGCAGGCGTTCTGGCAGGAGGCCGGCGTGGCGGAGCGCATCGATCTGCGCATCGGCAAAGCAGGCGAGACCCTCGATGCGCTCATCGCCGCGGGCGAAGCGGGCAGCTACGACTTCGCCTTCATCGACGCCGACAAGGTCGCCTATGCCGGCTATTACGAGCAGGCGCTGACCTTGCTCAGGCCGGGCGGCTTGGTGGTGGTCGACAATGTGCTGTGGGGCGGCTCGGTCGCCGACTCGGAGAACACCAGGGATTCCACCGTGGCGCTACGCGCTTTCGCCGCCATGGTCCACGGCGACGAGCGCGTCGCCATGAGTCTGCTGCCTTTCGGTGACGGCCTCACCCTTGCCGTCAAGCGGCGCTGACTTTCCGCTTTTCCAGCTCGGCGAGAATCGCGCGCTTTTCGTCGTCCGTGTAGAGCAGCCACTCGGCGACCTCGGTCAGCGTGCGCTTGCAGCCCCGGCAATAGCCGCTCTCGGGGTCGACGATACAGACGGCGACGCAGGGGGAGACGACGCCCATATCTTAAATACAGCGCCCGCCGTCGATCTCGAGCATGGTGCCGGTGACCAGCGAGCTTTCGTCGTCGGCGAAGAACAGCGCCGCGTTGGCGATATCCGCCGGCGTGCTGAGACGGCCGAGCGGCACCGTCGCCTTGAAGGCGTTGCGGCCCTCGACCGGATCGGCGTCACCGAGGAAGTCTTCGAGCATCGCGGTTTCCCCCGCCACCGGGCAGATGCCGTTGACGCGAATGCCTTGGTCCGCGACCTCCAATGCCAGCGCCTTGCACATGGGCACCAGCGCACCCTTGGTGGAGTTGTAGACTGCAAGGTTAGGCCGAGGTCTGATGGCCGCGGTGGAGACGGTGACGATGATCGAGCCGCCCTTGCTTGCCATGGCTTTGACCGAGTGCTTGAGGCCGAGAAAGACGCTGCGCACGTTGACGTGGAAGATGCGGTCGAAGAAGTCGTCCTCGGTCTCGGCCAGCGGGCAGGGGCTCATGCCGATAGCGGCGTTGAGGACAGATACATCAACACCACCATAAGCTGCAATCGTGGCATCGAACATGGCCTGGCTGGCGGCGCTATCGGCGACGTCCGCCTCGACGAAAGTGGCGCTGCCGATCTCGTCCGCCACGCGCTGGCCGCTCTCGGCATTGATATCGGCGACGACGACCTTGGCGCCTTCCGTGGCGAAGCGCTTGGCGATTCCCTCGCCGAAACCCGAGCCCGCGCCCGTAACCAAGGCAACCTTGTCCTGCAACCGTCCGGCCATGCCGTCCTCCCTTTCGATGTTTGCGGCACCATTGCCGAAGGCGCCGGAAATTGCAATTGTCGGCCCGGCGATGAGCGAGGATTTCCGAAGCGCGGACGACATCACGCCGCTGCCCTGGCAGCAGCTCGAACGCTACCTGGCGGCAGCGGGCCATGGCCTCGATATGAACGCGCCGCCGCGCCAGTTCGCCGGCGGCATGGGCAACCTCAACTATCTCGTGGACCTCGACGGCAGGCCCTGCGTGCTGCGCCGCCCGCCGCTGGGCAAACTGCCGCCGGGCGCCAACGACATGGCCCGCGAGCACCGCGTGCTGAGCCGCCTTTGGCGCGCCTTCGACCTGGCGCCGCGGAGCCTGCTCTATTGCGAGGACGAGGCCGTGCTCGGCGCCCACTTCCTGATCATGGAATACCGCGACGGCGCCGCCATCCAGGGCGGCACCTGGCCTGCCGATCTGAGCGACGCCGAGCGGCACGACATCTGCGCCCTGTTGCTGAAAAGCCTCGCCGAGCTTCACGCTGTCGACCCGGCGGCGGTGGGCCTGGACGATTTCGGCAAGCCAGATGGTTTCCTGGAGCGCGCCATCCGCGGCTGGAACAAGCGGCTCGGCCTGGCCAGCGATGGCGAGCCGCCGGCGCCCTCGCGCGAGCTTGCCGCCTGGCTGGCCGTGAACCTGCCTGGCTCGGGCGACGCCACCCTGCTGCACAACGACTTCAAGCTCGACAACTTGTTGCTCGACCGCAACGAGCCCACCAGCGCCGTGGCGATGATCGACTGGGACCAGGCGACGCGGGGCGATCCGCTGTTCGATCTCGCCACCCTGCTGAGCTATTGGGCCGAGCCGGGCGATCCCGACTGCATGACCATCATCGAGCAGATGCCGACCGCAGCACCCGGCTCCATGAGCCGCGGCGAGGCCCGCGATCTCTATGCCAGCCTGAGCGGGCGCGATCTGTCGGAGTTCCGCTTCCACCGCGTGCTGGCCATGTTCAAGCTGGCGGTGGTATTCGTGCAGCTGCATGCGCAATATCGCCGCGGCACGGTCGACAACCCCCGCTATGCCCCGTTCGCCGATGCCGGCTGGGGAATCATGCAAATGGCCCACGAAGTGGCGCGCGGCCGCGCCGATTGACGAGGACGTCTCCACGATGATCGACTTTTCCCTGAGCCCCGAGCTCGATGAGCTAAAGGCGCGCACGCAAGCCTTCATTCGCGACGTGGTGATCCCTTGCGAGGGCGACCCGCGCGAGGCCGCGCACGGCCCGCAAGACTCCTTGCGCGGCGAGCTCAATGCCAAGGCGCGCGAGGCCGGCCTGCTGAGCCCCCATGTGGGCAAGGACTATGGCGGCCTCGGCCTCAACATGCGCGAGATGGCGGTGGTCTTCGAAGCGGCGGGTTATTCCCTGCTCGGGCCGCAGGCGCTCAATTGCTCCGCCCCCGACGAAGGCAACATGCACCTGCTCGAGGAAGTGGCCACCGAGGAACAAAAGGAGCAGTGGCTGCGCCCGCTCACGGCCGGCGATATCCGCTCCTGCTTTTCCATGACCGAGCCGCAAGGCGGGGCCGGCGCGGACCCCACCATGCTCGGCACCAGCGCCCGCCAGGAGGGCAACCACTGGGTCATCGACGGCCACAAATGGTTCATTACCGGCTTCGACGGCGCCAAGCTCAACATCATCATGGCGCGCACGGCCGATGCCATCGAGCGCGGCAAGGGCGCCACCATGTTCCTGGTCGACAACGACGATCCGGCGATCGAGCGCGTGCGCATCCAGGACACCATGGAATCGAGCTTTGCCGGCGGCCATTGCGAGATCCGCTTCCACGGCCTCAAGGTGACGCCCGACCAGGTGCTGGGCGAGATCGGCGAAGGCTACCGCTACGCCCAGGTGCGTCTTGCCCCGGCGCGGCTGACCCACTGCATGCGCTGGCTCGGTGCCGCCCAGCGCGCCCACGACATCGCCTGCAAATATGCCGTGGAGCGCCAGGCCTTCGGCAAGCCGCTGGTCGAGCACGAAGGCGTTGGCTTCAAGCTCGCCGACAACGAGATGGACATGCACGTCAGCCGGCTTGCCACCTGGCAGGCCTGCTGGGTGATCGACCAGGGCGGCGAGGCGCGCTCGGAATCCTCCATGGCCAAGGT
>CAZVDW010000867.1:0-4392 GCA_964625645.1 uncultured Rhodospirillaceae bacterium | reverse complement strand
CCGCGGCCGCCGAAAGAGGCCAGCCCGGCAATGGTGTTGGCGGCCGAGCCGCCCGACATCTCGACACCCGGGCCCATGGCGCCGTAGAGCGCCTTGACCTGGTCCGGCGTGATCAGGGCCATGGCGCCCTTGGTCAGGCCGTGGGCATCGAGAAAGCTGTCCTCGGCGTGGCTGAGAACGTCGACGATTGCGTTGCCGATGCCGAGCACATCGATTTCGGATTGCGCCATGCGGGAGCCTCTTTGCGTGGGGGTGACGACGGGTGGGCGCGCAGTATAGCCGCCCGCGCCGCCCTAGCCACCCTCGACGAAGGCACCGGGCAGATGCCGGCGCACGCGCTGCAGCGGCCCGGGGTCCGCCAGCGCGCGGCAGAGCAGCAACGCGCCTTCGATCACCATCACCGCGTCGGCGGCGCGGCGCACCGCCTCTTCGTCCTCGACCCCGCTTGCCGTCAGGGCGTCGGCGAGCGCAGCGATCCAGCGGCCATAGAAGGCGGCCACCGGGGCGGCGAAGGGGTGGTCGGCGCCGACCTCGCTGAACTGGCCGAAAATACCCGGCTCGCAGCCGCCGCCATGGTGCGCCTCGACCGCCGCCAGCATGGCATCCATGCGCTCGGGCAAAGGCGCGTCGCCGGCCAGGGCCGCGAACATCTCGCCTTCGAACCAGATTTCCGCCGCCTCCAGCACGGCCGCGGCCATGGCCTCCTTGCCACCGGGAAAGTGGTGATAGAGGCTCGCCTTGCTCAAACCGGCGGCGCGCGCCAGCGCCGCCACGCTGGTGCCACCGTAACCGTGGGCGCGAAACGTGTCGCTCAACGCAGCTACCAGCCGCTCTTTTTGTCCCGACCGATCGGTCATGAAGGGAACTATAGGCGTCTGGCGCCCGGAATCCGAGTCCCACTTGCCGGGTGCCACCCGCAAGGCCTATACCAGCGGACATGTTTGGCGCCCTCAGCAAAGCCATAGCCCAACTGCCCGAACGCAGTTTGCGCCGGGTCGTGGTCAAGACTTTCGCCTGCACGGTGGCGGTCTTTGCCGGGCTCTGGTTTGCCGTCGGCTTCGCCGTCGACACCTGGCTGACGGTCGGCGAAGGCTGGCTGAATTGGCTGATCGGCATTTTCGGCGGCGCCGTCGGTGTCGTCATCACCCTGGTGCTGTTCGCGCCCATCGCCACGCTGGTCGCCTCGCTGTTTCAGGAGGAAGCGGCCGATGCCGTCGAGGCCCACCACTATCCCGACCTCGGCAAGGCGCCAGGCGCCTCGCTCGGACAGTCCATTCGGGCCGCCGTCCGGCTGGTGATCTGGACCGTGGTGGTGAACCTGCTCTGCCTGCCGCTCTATGCCTTTCTGCCGGGGCTCAACCTGGTGATCTTTTTCGCCGTCAACGGCTACCTGCTGTCACGCGAATATTTCGAGGTGGTGGCGCTGCGCCGCATGCCCCTGGTCGAGGCTTCCGCGTTCCGCCGCCGCCACCGCGTCAGCCTGTGGACGGCAGGCATCGCGGTCGCCGTGCTGTTCTGGATTCCGCTGCTCAATCTGCTCGCCCCCATCATCGGCACCGCCATGATGGTGCACGTGGTGCAGGGTCTAAGCCAGAAGGCGCGCCAGAACCCCGTCTAGCAAAGGCCGGCCGGCGGCGGTGAGACGCATCCCGGTGTCGTCGCGCACAAGCAGCCCGCCCTCTATCAAGGTGCGCCCGGCTTGGCCATCGATCCAGGCATCAATGCCTTGTCCCGTGCGCGCTCGCAGACCATCTTCCGACACGCCTTCGGCAAGCCGAAGCCCCATCAAAAGCATTTCCTCGGCAACCAGCTTGGTAGAGAGCGGGTCGAGGCGCCGGCGGCCGTGGCCGTTGATTTCTGCACAGTCCAACCAGCCGGTCGGGCTCGGTATCGCCGCGCTCGCATGGCTCTTGCCGCCGAGCGTCAGCCGGCCGTGGGCGCCCGGGCCGATGCCCGCATAGTCGCCATAGCGCCAGACCTGGAGGTTGTGCCGGCAGGCCTCGCCCGGGCGCGCATAGTTGGATATCTCGTAAGCCGCGTAGCCGGCATCCGCCAACACCTCTCCGGTGAGCGCATAGAGCTCGGCCTGCGTCGCCTCGTCCGGCAGGGCGAAGGCGCCGCTGCGCACGGCCGTGAAGAAGGGCGTGCCTTTCTCGATGGTCAGCTGATAGGCCGCCAAATGCCCGACCGCATGGCGCAACGCCTCTGACAGCTCCGTTGCCCAGGCCGCCGTTGACTGGCCGGGCCGGCCATAGATCAGGTCGATGGAGACGTGCTGAAACAGGGCCCGGGCCGCCGCCACCGCGGCCAGCGCTTCCTTGGCCGTGTGCAGACGCCCCAGGAACGCCAGTGCCGAATCGTCGAGCGCCTGCACGCCGAGCGACAGACGGTTGACGCCGGCGGCGGCCACGTCGGCGAGGCGCGCCGTCTCGACCGAGCTCGGATTGGCCTCGAGGGTGATCTCGGCATCCCCGGCAAGTCCCCAGCAGTCGCCAATTTTCTCGATCACCGCAGCCACCGTCCGCGGCGGCATCAGCGAGGGCGTGCCACCGCCGAAGAAGATACTGGTGACGCTTCGCCCCGGCGTGAGTGCGGCGGTCTCGGCGATCTCGGCGAGATAGGCCTGGCGCCAGCGGGCCTGATCGATGGCCTCGGCGACGTGGCTGTTGAAGTCGCAATAGGGGCATTTGGAGAGGCAGAACGGCCAGTGGACGTAGACCGCCAGCGCGCGCCCCATATCAGGCCAGACAGGCCGCGGTGAGCCTGGCGAAGGCATCGGCGCGGTGGCTGATACGGTCCTTTTCGCCAGGATCCATCTCGCCGAAGGTGAGGTCATGGCCGTCGGCGATGAAGACCGGGTCGTAGCCAAAGCCACGGTTGCCTCGCGGCGGAAAGGTCAGGCGCCCTGTCACCGTGCCGGCGAAGCTCTCGCAATGGCCGTCCGGCCAGCACAAGGCCAAAGCGCAGACGAAGCGCGCGCGCCCGCCGCTCTCGCCGCCAAGCGCGCGTTCGAGGCGCCTCATGGCGGCAGCGAAGTCCTTGGCCGGCCCACCCCAGCGGGCGGAGAAGATTCCCGGCGCGCCGCCTAGCGCGGCCACCGCCAGGCCCGAATCATCAGCCAGGGTCGGCAGGTCCGAAGCACTTGCCGCGGCCCGCGCCTTCAACTCGGCATTGTCGAGGAAGCTGTCGCCGGTCTCCTCCGGCTCGGGCAGGCCCAGGTT
This sequence comes from uncultured Rhodospirillaceae bacterium, assembly GCA_964625645.1. GTDB lineage: Bacteria > Pseudomonadota > Alphaproteobacteria > UBA7887 > UBA7887 > UBA7887. The sequence goes on along the minus strand of CAZVDW010000867.1, from coordinate 1,171 downwards.
CCCCGCCGCGATGGCCGAGATCGCGAACGGTTCCAGCAAGGCGTTGATCTCCTTGACCTTGCCGGGATTGTGGCTGGCCACGACCAGGCGGTCGGTTTCAAGCTTTCGCGGCATCCTCAAGCGCTTTGCGCTGCAAATCGAAGAGCGTCTTCGTGGCATCGCGGGACAGCACCAGAAGCGCATCGAGCTGCTCCTGACGAAACGGCTCGGTCTCCGCCGTCGCCTGCACTTCGACGATGCCGCCGCCTGCCGTCAGCACGAAATTGGCATCGGCATCGGCATTGCTGTCCTCGGCATAGTCGAGATCGACCACGGGCAGCCCGCGATAGAGCCCGGCCGAGATCGCCGCGACCTGGTCGGTCAGCGGATTGGCGGCAATGAGCTTATGGCCGGCGAGATAGTCGAAAGCCAAGTGCAGGGCGACCCAGGCGCCGGTTATGGCTGCCGTGCGCGTGCCGCCATCGGCCTGGATGACGTCGCAATCGACGCGCACCTGGCGCTCGCCGAAACCATCGAGCTTTGTAACCGCGCGCAGGCTGCGGCCGATCAGGCGCTGGATCTCCAGGGTCCGCCCCGACTGCTTGCCGCGCGCCGCCTCGCGGTCGGTGCGGGTGTTGGTGGAACGCGGCAACATGCCGTACTCCGCCGTCACCCAGCCACGGCCGCTGTTGCGCAGGAAGGGCGGCACCCGGTCCTCGACGCTGGCGGCGCAGAGCACATGCGTATCGCCAAAGCGAATCAGACATGAGCCTTCGGCATGTTTGCTGAATCCGGGTTCCAGGGTCACCGGGCGGAGGGCATCGACGGCGCGGCCGGAAGGCCGGGCGACGGCGTCTTGAGGGGCATGGTCAGGCATGGCGGCAATCTAATCACCGGCGTTATTCGCGTCCACCGCGTTGACGCTCCCGAGAGCGCTTACTACATTCTCGGCCAACGCCGCGGCACCGCGGCCCTTCTGGCACCTGTCACCGCATGATCACCGAGCTCAACGAGCGCTCGCGCCTCATCTTCGCCGAAATCGTCGAAGCCTTCTTCGAAGGCGGCGAACCGGTCGGCTCGCGCACGCTCTCGCGGCGCCTCGAGCTGCCGCTATCGCCGGCCACTGTGCGCAATGCTATGGCTGACCTTGAGGAACGTGGTTTGCTATATTCGCCGCATACTTCGTCTGGCC
>CAZVDW010000866.1:0-1780 GCA_964625645.1 uncultured Rhodospirillaceae bacterium | reverse complement strand
CCAGTCGCACGTCGCGCTCGGCCATATCGGCAACAGCGCGGCGGTGTTCGCGCTGCAGCGCTTGGGCATCGAGGTCTGGCCGCTGCATACTGTGCAGCTGTCGAACCATACCGGCTTTGCCGACTGGGGCGGCGGGGCGTTCGACGTGGCCCATGTGGCGGATGTCCTGGCGGGGCTGGAGCGGCGTGGCGCCTTCGCCAGGGCGGACGCCATCCTCAGCGGCTATATGGGAACGCCCGAGCTGGTGGATGTCGTGGCCGACGCGGTGGCGCGGGCCAAGGCGGCCAACCCGGCCCTGCTCTATTGCTGCGATCCGGTGATCGGCAATGCCGGCAAAGGGCTGTTCGTGGCCGAGCCCGTGGCGGCGGCGATTCGCGAGCGCCTGCTGCCGCTTGCCGATCTCGCGACGCCGAATGCCTTCGAGCTGCGCTGGCTTACCGGAGCGGAAGATCCGGCACGGCTCGGCCCGCCGCGGGTCGCGGTCACCTCGCTGGCGACGGCGGCGGGAACGGGCGCCATGCTGCTCGCTGGCGACGACGCCTGGCTGGTCGAGACGCCGCGCCTCGACGTGCCGGGCGATGGCGCCGGCGACACCTTCTGCGCCCTCCTGCTCGGGCATCTGTTGCGCGGTGCCGCGCCCAAGGACGCGCTCTCCCTCGCCATCTCGTCGGTGCACGCGCTGCTGCGCCAGGATGGCCTGGCACTGGTCGCCGCGCAGGATGAGATCGTCAGCCCGAGTCGAGTGTTTGCGCCCGAGAGGATTAGCTGACCTGCTTGTCGTGGCCTTCCCAATAGGGCTTGCGCAGCTCGGTTTTGAGGATCTTGCCGGCGCCTGAGAGCGGCAGGGCCTCGTCGCGGAAGGCGACGCTGCGCGGGCATTTGAAGCCGGCGATCAGGCTGTGGCAGTGGGCGATGACAGCGTCCGCGTCCGCCGTGCCGCCGTCCTTGAGGCGGACGATGGCGTGCACGCGCTCGCCCCATGTGTCGTCGGGCACGCCGATCACGGCGCATTCGGCCACCGCCGGGTGCTGGTAGACCGCATCCTCGACTTCCGCCGAATAGACGTTCTCGCCGCCCGAGATGATCATGTCCTTCATGCGATCGACGACATAGACGAAGCCGTCCTCGTCCATGGTGCCGCCGTCGCCCGAATGCATCCAGCCGCCGCGCAGAGTCTCGGCCGAAAGCTCGGGCTGGCGCCAATAGCCGAGCATGACATTGGGCCCGCGCACGGCGATCTCGCCGACCGTGTTGCGTGGCACCTCGTTGTCGTCCTCGTCGACGATCTTGACCTCGACCCCCGGCACGGCGTGGCCGACCGAGCGGAAGCGGTAGGCGTTGGGCCCTTCGAGCACGTGATACTGCGGCCCGCAGGTGGTCGACAGCGGCGCGCATTCGGTCTGGCCATAGGCGTGCACGAACTGGCAGTCGGGAATCACCTCGAGGGCGCGCACGACCACCGCCTCGGGCATCGGCGAGGCGCCATAGGTGATGGTGCGCAGGCTGGAGAGGTCGTAGTCCTCGACGCCGGGATGGTTGACCAGCATGTTGCACATGGTCGGCACCAGCAGCATGTCGGTGATGCCCCAGCGTTGCACCGCCTCGAGCACGCCTTCCGGCGTGAAGCCCGGAACGAAGTAGTGGGCGCCGGCGATCTGGGTGCCGGCGAATATGGCGACACAGTCGGCGATATGGAACATTGGCGCCGAATGCAGCCAACGCGAATCTTCCCGCAGGCCCAGCGTCGGCATGGTGTTAAAGGAGTTGGCGATGAGATTGC
>CAZVDW010000865.1:0-2771 GCA_964625645.1 uncultured Rhodospirillaceae bacterium | reverse complement strand
GCCTGGCCAAGGTGCGTCTGATGGTGCGCCAATATCCCTGGATATACCGCCAGACGGGGCCGTTCACGTATCGGCAAATATAGGGGGCTTGGCAAAGCCCCTTCGAATGGCGATCTTTTAGACGTGATCTTGCTGCCGGATGGGAGAGAGGTGAGGAAAGATGAAGACTTCAGTTCAACGCGCGCTTATCGCGCTCGGCATGGCCGCAGCCGTGGCAATGCCTGCCAAGGCCGACGATATCATCATCGCCACCGCCGGACCGGTGACGGGGCAATACGCCATCTTTGGCGAGCAGATGGTGCGCGGCGCCCAGATGGCGGTTGCCGACATCAATGCCGCCGGCGGCGTGCTCGGCCAACAGCTGGTGCTCGAGATCGGCGACGATGGCTGCGAGGCCAAGCAGGCGGTCGCCGTGGCCAACCAGATGGTCAACAAGGGCGTGGTCTTCATGGCGGGGCATTTCTGTTCGTCCACGTCGATACCCGCCTCGGAGACCTATTACGAGGAAGGCATTCTGCAAATGTCGCCGGCCTCGACAAATCCGCTGCTCACGGAGCAGGGCTTCGACAATGTCTTCCGCACCTGCGGCCGTGACGATCAGCAGGGCGCCGTGGCCGGCTCCTTCCTGGCGGATCATTTCGGCGGGCAGAACATCGCCATCCTTCATGACAAGACGGCCTATGGCAAAGGCCTGGCCGACGAGACCCGCAAGCAGCTTGCTTCGCTGGGCATAGCTGAGGCCATGTACGAAGCCTATACCGCGGGCGAGAAGGATTATTCGGCGCTGGTCAGCAAGCTCAAGGCGGCCGGCATCGACATCATCTATCTCGGCGGCTACCACACCGAGGCCGGCCTGATCATCCGCCAGGCCCGCGCCCAGGGCCTGGAAGCGCGGCTGGTCTCAGGCGACGCGCTGGTCACTCAGGAATTCTGGTCGATCACCGGCGCTGCGGGCGAGGGCACCTTGTTCTCCTTCAGCCCCGATCCGGCGAAGAACCCCAATGCGGCCGATGTGGTCGAGCGTTTCCTGGCGCAAGGCTACAAGCCCGAAGGCTATACGCTCTACACCTACGCCGCGGTTCAGGTCTTCGCCCAGGCCGCGGAAGCGGCGGGCTCGACCGATCTCGACGCCTTGATCGCCGAGCTGCGCAGCGGCAGCTTCCAGACCGTGCTTGGTGATATCGGCTTCGACGACAAGGGCGATGTCTCGGCGCCGGGCTACGTCTTCTACGAATGGAGCAACGGCGCTTACGACTACACCGACATGTAGTCAGGGTGTCATACGCAGCTGCGGCAGCGGGTCGATCTGCTCGCCATTCACCTTGACGCGATAGTCGAGGTGCGGGCCGGTCGAGCGCCCGCTGCTGCCGACGCCGCCCAGCGTCTCGCCGCGCACGACCTTCTGGCCCGAGGCGACGGCAATGCTCTCGAGGTGCCCGTAGGTGGCTTCGGAGCCGTCGGGGAAGCGCAGCATGACATATTTGCCGAGGCGCGGATGCTCGCCGATCGCACGCACTATGCCGTCGGCGGTGGCGAAGACCGCCGTGCCCGCCGGGGCCGCGATATCGAGGCCGCCGTGAAAGGCCTGTTCGCCCGTGAAGGGGTCGGCGCGCCAGCCATAGGGCGAGCTGATGCGCGTGCCCGCAACATCGGCGACGGGCCAGGCATAAGCGCTATCGCCATGGGGCATAGGCGCCGGCGTGGGCACAAGCGCCACCGCCACGACGGTCGCGCGCGGCACGCGCTCCAGGCCCAGGAACCGGCGCTCGGTGCGAATGCCGCCGGTGGCCTGCCTGGGGGCGTTGGCGAGGGGCAGGAATCGTCCGCCGTGACCCGGCAGGATCTGCCCGGCGACAGGGGTGCTCGCGGTTAGAGCAAAGAACTTGGGTTCCGCCGCCTCGGCCATTCCTGCCAGGAAAGGCAGGCAGGCCGCGACTGCGATGACAGAGGGGCGAGGGCTGAGCATGGCTCATCCAACGCAAGCACCATGCCAAAGAAAAAGACCCGCAGGTGGGGCCCTGCGGGTCTGTTTCGTGGCGCTCTGGCCTAGCTCTTCGAGCGCCGCTTGCGGCCGCCGCTCGCCTTCTTGCGGCCGAGGCCGATCTTCTTGGCGAACTCGGAGCGCTGCTTGGCGTAGTTCGGCGCGACCATGGGATAGTCGGAGGCAAGATTCCATTTGGCGCGATAGTCTTCCGGCGACATGCCGTAGGTCGTACGCAGATGACGCTTCAGCATTTTCAGCTTCTTGCCATCTTCAAGACAAATAAGGTAATCGGGCGTTATCGAGCGACGCACCGAAACCGCGGGCTTCTGTGCTTCCTCCGCTGCCTCGCTGGAGGGCGATTGCACGCTATTCAGGGAAGTGTATACGGTCTTTATCAACTCCGGAATTTGATCTGCCGGCAAAGCGTTGTGGCTGACATAGGATGACACAATGTTCGCTGCCATCCCAAGGACGCTCTCCGAGGATACGTTACTCTTTGCATCAGTAGTCATTCTTGACCTGCCCTAGTAATATTGTCTCATAATTTAGCTCTACTGACAGGATGCGCGTGTCTTGTCAATTGTAAAATCCTTAAGTTATTGGAGTGTTGAGAAAAATCTAACGAATTCGATAAGTGAAAAGAATAGTCAGGCGCAACTCTTTTGCAATTAAACCGTATATCCTGGCCTGCGGCGACCGGCGTTGATCTGGTGCCCGAACCCCACATGTGGTAATCAGCGGCCAACCAGAAGCGATCAGACCACAAAATGCGAGACCTGCCGTGGCA
>CAZVDW010000864.1:0-3675 GCA_964625645.1 uncultured Rhodospirillaceae bacterium | reverse complement strand
GGCCTCCGCCAGCGCACGCACGCGCCCATGATAGAGATACCCGCCGCGGTCGAAGACCACTTCGGAGATGCCGGCCGCCTTGGCGCGCTCGGCAATCAAGGTGCCGACCGCCTTCGCCGCCTCGATATTGGCGCCGCTCTTCAGCCTGCCGCGCAAATCCTTGTCCAGCGTCGATGCGGCAGCCAGCGTGCGGCCGTCGCCATCCTCGATCACCTGGACGTAGATGTTCTTGCCCGAGCGGAACACCGACAACCGCGGCCGCCCGTTCGCCGCCTTGAGAATCCGATAGCGGTTGCGCCGCCGCCGCCGGTCCACTAGCGCCCTTGATTTGCTCATCGCTCGCGCCCCTACTTCTTCTTGCCTTCTTTGCGGCGGACATATTCGTCCGAATAGCGCACGCCCTTGCCGTTGAAAGGCTCGGGCTTGCGCAGCCGCCTGATCTCCGCCGCCATCTGGCCGACCCGCTGCTTGTCGATACCGCTCACCGTGATCTCGGTGGGCCGCTCGCAAACGATCTTCAAATCGTCCGGGATGGCCAACTTGATCTCGTGGCTGTAGCCGAGCTGCAGGTTGAGGAAATCGCCCTCGACCGCGGCACGATAGCCGACGCCGGTGATGGCCAGCGAGCGCGAGAACCCTTCGGAAACGCCGGCGACCATGTTGTTCACCAGCGAGCGCGAAAGCCCCCACATGGCCCGCGAGCGCCGGTCCTCCGCGCGCGGCGAGACCCGGATGCCCGCGTCCTCCCGGGCAACCTCGACCTCGTCGGCAAGCCTGCGAGACAGCTCGCCCAACTTGCCTTTGACGGTCACCAGTTGCCCGGCAAGCGCCACCTCGACGCCGTCCGGGATCGCGACCGGATGCTTACCAATACGAGACACCGCGCGCTCCTAGAATACTCTGCAAAGCACTTCGCCGCCGACATTGGCGTCGCGTGCTTCGTTGTCGGACATCACGCCGCGCGGCGTCGACAGGATCGAGATGCCGAGCCCGTTATAGACCCGCGCCAGATCCTTGATCGACGAATAGACCCGCCGACCCGGCTTGGACACGCGGCTTATCTCCTGAATCACCGGCGTGCCCTCATGATATTTGAGGTCGATCTCGATATGCGGCTTGGCGGCAATATCGTCGAGGCGACGATAGCCCCGGATATAGCCTTCCTTCGCCAACACCGCGAGCACGTTGGTCCGCAGCCTCGATTCCGGGCAGCGCACACTGCGCTTGCCGACCATCTGGCCGTTGCGAATGCGGGTGAGCATGTCGCCGAGGGGATCGCTCATCGTCATCGTCGCGTTCTCCTCACCAACTTGCCTTGACCATTCCGGGAACCTCGCCGCCCGACGCCAACTCGCGCAGCGCGATACGCGAGAGCTTGAGCTTGCGGTAATAGCCCCGCGGCCGCCCGGACAGCTCGCAGCGGTTCCGGATTCTCGTTGCCGAGCCATCGCGCGGCAGCGCGGCCAGCGCCAGGCGGGCAGCGAACTGCTCCTCCATGGGCGCGGACTTGTCCCGTGCCGTGGCTTTCAATGCCGCGCGCTTGGCGGCATGTTTGGCAACCGCCTTACGCACTCTTTTGTTTCGTTCGATAGCGCTTCGCTTGGCCATTATTCGAACAACCTCCAATCTTCTCCGACGCGATTTCGCCCAGCCATCGAGCTTAAGCGGCGAAGGGCATGTCGAAGCCCTTCAACAGAGCCCGCGCTTCGGCGTCGGTCTCGGCGGTGGTAACAATGATGATATCCAGCCCGCGCACCGTATCGACGATGTCGTAGTCGATTTCGGGAAACACGATCTGCTCCTTCAGGCCCAGGGCATAGTTGCCGCGGCCGTCGAAGCTGCTGGCGGAAACGCCACGGAAATCGCGCACTCGAGGGAGCGCCACGGTCACCAGGCGGTCGAGAAACTCAAACATGCGGTCGCGCCGCAGCGTCACCTTGCAGCCGACCGTCATGCCTTCGCGCAACTTGAAGTTCGCGATCGACTTCTTGGCCTTGGTCAGGAGCGGCTTCTGGCCGGCGATCGCCGTCAGGTCGACCTCGGCACCCTTGATGAGCTTGCTGTCGCGCGCCGCCTCACCGACACCCATGTTGATGACGATCTTGTCGAGGCGCGGGATCTGCATCGGATTGCCGTAGGCGAACTCTTCCTGCAAGGCCGGGCGCACCGTGGTCCGGTAGTGCTCTTTCAATCTGGTCATGGCCGGCTCCTCAGCGATCCACGATTTCGCCGGAACGCTTGGCGAAACGGACCTTGCGCCCATCCTCGAGAGTGCGGTAGCCGACCCGCGTCGGCTTGCCGTCCTTGGGATCGGCGATGGCCAGGTTGGAGACGTGCAGGGTTGCTTCCTTCTCCATGATACCGCCTGGCGAAATCTGGCTCGGGCGGGTGTGCCGCTTGATCATGTTGACGCCGCGCACCAACACCCGCCGGTCCTTGGTATGGACGGCAATGACCTCGCCGCTCTTGCCCTTCTCGCGACCGGCGAGAACGACCACCGTGTCGCCCTTCTTGATCTTGAACTTCGCCGCCATCACAGCACCTCCGGAGCGAGCGAGACGATGCGCATGAACCGCTTGGCCCTGAGCTCGCGCGTCACGGGGCCGAAGATGCGCGTGCCGATGGGCTCGCCCTGGTGGCTGATAAGCACCGCCGCGTTGTTGTCGAAGCGAATGGCGCTGCCGTCGGGCCGGCGAATTTCCTTTGCCGTGCGAACGATGACCGCACGGTGGATATCGCCTTTCTTGACGCGGCCGCGGGGAATCGCCTCCTTCACCGAGACGACGATGACATCGCCCACGGATGCGGTCTTGCGCCCCGCGCCACCCAGCACCTTGATGCACTGCACCCGGCGGGCGCCGGAGTTATCGGCGACGTCCAGGTTGGTTTGCATCTGAATCATGGCGGCTCTTTCTCTTGCTCGGATTCGTGTCTCGGAAGCTCAGGCAGCGGCGCTCAGGCGCCCTCGGCCACGACCTCCCAAGTCTTGCGCTTGGAGATCGGCCGGCATTCGCGAATGCGCACCTGATCGCCAACCTTGTAGTGGTTCTCCGGATCGTGCACCGCGAAGGTCTTCGACCGCCGCACGAACTTCTTGTACATCGGATGCTTGAAGCGGCGCTCGACGCGAACCACCAGCGACTTGTCGCCGGAGTCGCTGACCACCGTGCCCTGGAGCGTACGTTTCGGCATCGTTGCTAGGCCTCGCTTGCGGCGGCGCGCTGGCGCTCGCCGATAATGGTACGAATGCGCGCGATATCGCGACGCACCTGACGCACCCGCGCCGTGTTCTCGAGCTGGCCCGTGGCCCGCTGGAAGCGCAGGTTGAACTGTTCCTTCTTCAGCTCGACGAGCTGACCGGACAGCTCGTCGTCCGACTTCGTGCGTGTTTCCGCTGCACTCATGGCTCAGTCCTCACCGCCGACGCGACGCACGAACCGCGTCTGCATGGGCAGCTTGGCCGCACCAAGCTCGAAGGCCGCGCGCGCCAGCTCAGGCGGCACGCCGTCGAGCTCGAAAACGATCCGGCCCGGCTTGACCCGCGCCATCCAGAACTCGGGCGTGCCCTTGCCCTTGCCCATGCGCACCTCGGTCGGCTTCTTGCTGACCGGGACATCGGGAAAGATGCGGATCCACATGCGCCCGGCCCGCTTGATATGGCGGGTGATGGCACGC
>CAZVDW010000863.1:0-6667 GCA_964625645.1 uncultured Rhodospirillaceae bacterium | reverse complement strand
CGACGGGAACCGCACGGATGCCGACGCAGGGGTCGTGGCGGCCCTTGGTGACGACCTCGATCTCGTTGCCGTGTACATCGATACTTTTGCGCGGAGTGAGGATCGAACTCGTCGGCTTGACCGCGAAGCGCACCACCACGTCCTGGCCGCTGGAGATGCCGCCGAGCACGCCGCCGGCATTGTTGGAGAGGAATTCCGGCGCCTCCGGCCCTCTGCCTGCCCGCATCTCGTCGGCGCTGTCGACGCCGCTCTGTGCGGCGGCGGCGAAGCCCTCGCCAATCTCGACGCCCTTGACGGCATTGATGCTCATCATCGCCTTGGCAAGGTCCGCGTCGAGCTTGTCATAGACCGGCTCGCCGAGGCCCGCGGGCACGCCTTCCGCCACCACCTCGATCACCGCGCCGGTGGAGTTGCCGTCCTTGCGCAAGGTATCGAGCATGCCCTCCCAGGCGCCGGCTGTCGCGGCATCCGGGCACCAGAACGGATTGCGGCCGATCTCGTCCCAGTCCCAGCGGTCGCGGTTGATGGCCTCGCCGCCCATCTCGACGAGCGCGCCACGGATGCGGATGCCGTCACCGAGCACCTTGCGGGCGACGGCGCCGGCGGCGACGCGCATGGCGGTTTCGCGCGCGCTTGCCCGGCCGCCGCCGCGATAGTCGCGAATGCCGTATTTGCGCCAATAGGTGAAATCGGCGTGGGCCGGGCGGAACTGCTCGGCGATATCGCCGTAGTCGCGGCTGCGCTGGTCGACGTTTTCGATGACGAGCGCCAGCGGTGTGCCCGTGGTTTGGCCCTCGAAGACGCCCGAGACGATACGCACCGCATCGGGCTCGCGGCGTTGGCTGGTGTGGCGCGACTGGCCCGGCCGGCGGCGGTCGAGATAGTGTTGGATGTCTGCTTCCTCGAGCGCCAGCCGCGGCGGCACGCCATCGATCACGCAGCCGATGGCGGGCCCATGGCTTTCGCCCCAGGTGGTAAAGCGGAAGCTTTCGCCGAAGCTGTTGCCTGCCATGCTCTAGACGACCGAGATGTCGGGCGCGTCCTCCGCCTTCATCCCCACGACGTGGTAGCCGGCGTCCACGTGCAACACCTCGCCGGTGACGCCGGAGCCGAGGTCGCTGAGCAGGAATAGCGCCGCCCCGCCGACGTCGTCGATGGTGACATTGCGCTTGAGTGGCGCGTTGTACTCGTTCCACTTCAGGATATAGCGGAAGTCGCTGATGCCGCTGGCGGCCAGGGTCTTGATGGGGCCGGCCGAGATGGCGTTGACGCGGATGCCGCGCCCGCCGAGGTCGACGGCGAGATAGCGCACGCTTGCCTCCAGCGCCGCCTTGGCCACACCCATGACGTTGTAATGCGGCACCACCCGCTCGGCCCCGGCATAGCTCAGGGTGATCAGGCTGCCGCCCTCGCGCAACAGGCCGGCGGCGCGCCGGCAGATGGCGGTGAAGGAATAGCAGGAGATATCGAGGGTGCGCAGAAAGTTTTCCCGCGAGGTGTCGAGATATTGCCCCTTGAGCTCTTCCTTGTCGGAATAGGCGATGGCATGAATCACGAAGTCGAGGGAGCCCCACTGCTCGCCGATCGCGGCGAATGTGGCGTCGACGCTCTCTTCGTCCGTCACATCGCAGGGCAGCACCAGTGAAGAGCCCACCGATTCGGCCAGCGGGCGCACCCGCTTCTCGAGGGTTTCGCCCTGATAGGTAAAGGCAAGCTCGGCGCCGTGGCCATCGGCCGCGCGGGCAATGCCCCAGGCCAGGGAGCGGTCATTGGCCACGCCCATTACCAAGCCCTTGCGGGCGGCGAGGAGGCCGGTGCGGGTTTCGGCGATATTTGGTGTCGGCACGGTCATGGCAAATCAGACAACATGTTGATACGGGATCTCGCTTGGCGCCCTAAATGGCGGACAAACAGCCTACAACATGGGGCGACGGCAGAAAACCCGCGCCGCACGGAACTCATGGCGATTGCCCGAACCAGTCGGCGAAGGAGAAGCCGAGCTCGCCGCTTGGCGGTGCCGGCGCGGCCAGGGCCGGGTCGGAAGGTGGCGGCGCATCGATCGCGGCCGGGATCGGCTCGACCTCGGCCACGGTTACCGGCTCGCCTTCGATTATTGCTGTGGACGGAGCCAGGCGAGGATCGTTGAGGGGCTCGACGCCGAGGCGGTAGTCACCCGGGTCGCCGGCCTCGTAGGTGTTTTCGACCCGCGTCGTCGGTGCCGCTTCCACCGTCGTGGTTTGCCAGGCTTCCTCTTCGAGGGCATCACGCTCGGGCAGCGGCGCGGCCGCGACCTCCGGTGCCGGTGCCGGTGTTGGCTCTGGCGCCGGTTCAAGTGCCGGCTCCGGGCCTGGCGCTAGTACCGGTTCCGCGGCGACCGCTGCCGGCGGCGGTGTTTGCACGCTCTCAAGCGGGGCGACGCTGCCGGCGGCCGGCGGGCCGGCGCTTTGCGGGATCAATGGTCGTCGTGCCGCAAGCTTGGCATCGATCTCGCCCGCCGACGCCTCCAGCCTGGCCAGGCGCACGGCGTTCGGCGTGCCGTACTGGCCGTTCGCCGCCGAGGCCCACAAGCGGCGCAGGAGCTGCGCGCCCTTGTGGTGATCGAAGCCGGCGCGGGCGAGCAGGTAGGCGCCGACATAGTCCGCTGCCAGGCCGTAGTCGCGCGCCTGGCCCGGATCGATGATCGGCCCGCCCACTTGCGGTCTTTCCTCCATGCCCCATTCGAAGAAATTCGACAGCGCGAATTCGTTGTCGCCGCCTGACTTGATATCCATGGCCGGAAGCAGCGCATTGGCGATCTCGCGGGCAATCACGGCGGCCAGCTCGCCATCGTCGGCGAAATCCATCATGCCGTGGTAGACCACCACCCGCTCGCCGTCCGAATAGGCGCTGACCCCGATTCCCGGTGCCGCCAAGACCTGTATGTCGCAAATGAAATCCGCCCTCAGATGGGCCGCAAGCTCGACGCCGCCGCGTTTCAGCGTCAGCGTCGCCTTGCCCTCGCGGTCGAGTATGTCGCGCAGCTTGGCAGCCGTCAGGGTCACCGCGCCTTCGCCGAAAGGCGCGGCCCAGTCGTCGATCGCCAGGATTTGGTCACGCGCGCGAATGCCGGCGCCGGCGCCGGCCGAATTCGCCACCACATCGACCACGCCGACGCGGTGGGTATAGCCGAGCGCGCTGGCCGCGCTGCGCACCGCGCCGCGGAACAGGTAAGCATTGGCATAGGTGAAGCCGCCGGCCGTGCGGACGTTGTCGGGGCAAAGATCGACCGCCGCATAGAGCAGGGGATAGGCGAGGCGATAGACGCGGGTCTGACGGCCGAACAGCTCGGTCAGCGCCTCGACCCGGCGCTGGCGCTCCTTGAGCCTGAGCAGGTCGGGTGACACCGTATCGGCGGTATCGTCCTGCTGGGCCATGCTCGAAGGCGCGCAGAGCAGCGCCGAAATCAGACCTACAGCCAAGAGCCGCCAGATGCCCATCACCGTCTCCCTATCCATTGTCAGGCACGGTAGCGGGCAGCGCCTTGCCGGGCAATGGCTTCGCGCTCAGCGTACCGTGTAGGGGTGGTCGCGCGACCATTCCTCGACCAGTCGGGCAAGCTCCGCATCGGGCTCGCGCGGCAACATCACCTTGAGGCGCACAAGCTGGTCGCCGCGCGGCTTGCCGCCGGCGCCAATGCCCTTGCCGCGCAGCCGCAGCGTATCGCCCGTGTTAGCGCCGGCGGGGACGCGCATGGCGACGGTGCCGTCGAGGGTGGGCACATCGACCTTGGCGCCGAGCACCGCCTCGCCCAGCGTGATCGCCAGTTCCATGCGCAGATGCTCGCCGTCGCGCGTAAATGTCGGGTGTGCTTCGATCTCGACCCGAATCAGGGCGTCGCCTGGGCCGGCCGGGCCTTGTCGGCCCTGGCCTTTGAGGCGAATCGTCTGGCCGTCGGGTATGCCTTCCGGGATGGCGACGTCGAAAGAGCGGCCATCCGACATGGTCAAGCGGCGCTTGCCGCCGCGGGCCGCCTCGGTGAAGCCGATGCGAATGCTGTACTTGTCGTCGCTGCCCTTGCCGCCGCGCCGGCCGGGTCGTATCCCGCCCGCGCCGCCGAACAGGTCACCGAGAATATCCTCGACATTGAAGCCGCCGGCAAAGCCCTCGAAGCCGCCTCCCGCGCGGCCACCCCGCTGGTATTGGTATTGTGGGCGTTCCTGGCCGGCGGCATCGATCTCGCCACGGTCATAGCGCTCGCGCATGGCCGGATCGGAAAGGATGGCATAGGCGGCGGAGACGCGCTTGAAGCGCTCCTCGACCTCGTTGTCGCCGGGGTGGCGGTCGGGATGAAGCTGCTTCGCGAGGCGGCGATAGGCCTTCTTGATGTCGTCCTGGCCGCTGCCGCGATCCACCCCGAGCACCTGGTAAAGATCGGTCATGGCGACGGCTCGATTGGGACGGGGGCATGGCAGTGCGCACGCACGAGCTGCTCCGGCCGGAGCGGCTCGCGCGTGGCGGCAGCTGAGTTACTCAGTTACTGACGATCTGCCAGGTTCCGTCCGGCTGACGGCAGGCGGTGCCGTAGGCCGACTCGGTCTGTCCGCCGACCGTGACGGTCTGCTGGAACTCGCGGCAATACTGGCCGCTGTCCGCCTGGTAGGTCTTGACCGGCGTGTAGCTGCCCTCATTGCCAGAATCGGGATTGACCCAGCTATTGGTCTGGCCGACCGGCGCGTTCTCCAACGTCTGATTGTAGGTTTGCGCGGCATAGGCCTGGTCCGCCTTGTCGAGCGAGCGACCGACCTCGCTGCCAAGCAGGCCGCCAAGCAGCACGCCGGCGCCAACGGCCACCAACTGGCCCGAGCCGCCGCCGATCTGCGAGCCGATCAAGCCACCGGCCGCCGCGCCGACCAGGGTGCCGGCCACTTCCTTGTCGCCTTTGCCCTGAATGCAGGCGCCCAGCGAAACGATCGTCCCCGCAACGACCAAAACCTTCAAAGCCTTCATCGCACATGTCCTCGTCGTTTGCTTCCGATGCGTCGTCACGGCCGCCGGGCCAAGGCCCCTTAAAACCGTGGACTTGTCTCAAGCCAATCTACCATATAGGGACTCCCCCAGGCGGGATAAAGGACCACGCTGGAAAAATGCCGACGCCGGTCAGTGACGATCCGATAGCCCAATTCAACAGCTGGCTAGAGGAAGCGCAGGAAAGCGAGCCCAACGATCCCAATGCGGTGTCGCTGGCCACCGCCGACGCCGATGGCGCGCCGTCGCTGCGCGTGGTGCTGCTCAAGCGGGCCGACGCGGACGGTTTCGTCTTCTACACCAACTTCGAAAGCCGCAAAGGCCGGGAATTGCTGGCCAATCCCCGTGCCGCATTGGGCTTTCATTGGAAGAGCCTGCGCCGCCAGGTCCGCGTCGAAGGCGCGGTAAGCCAGGTTCCTGACGAGGTCGCGGACAGCTATTTCGCGAGCCGCGACAGGGGCAGCCGCATCGGTGCCTGGGCGAGCAAGCAGTCGCGCCCGCTCGATACGCCGCACGCGCTGGAGCGCGAGGTGGCGAAATTTACCGCCAAGTTCGGACTCGGCGAGGTGCCGCGGCCGGCCCATTGGGGTGGCTTTAGCCTGGCGCCGCTGCGAATCGAGTTCTGGCGTTCCGGCGCTTTCCGCCTGCATGACCGGCTGGTTTACAGCCGCGACGACACGACCCTGTCGCAATGGCGGACCGAGAGGCTTTTCCCGTGAGCATGAGCGCCGAAAACGGTCGTCTGATGCGCACCGCCACCTACGCCTCGGTGACGGTGGCCTTGATCCTGATCGTGCTCAAGCTCGGGGCCTGGCTGACGACCTCCTCGGTGGTGATTCTGTCGTCGCTGATCGATTCCGTGCTCGACGCCTTCGCCTCGACCGTCAATCTGGTCGCCGTGCGCCATGCCCTGGCCCCGGCGGACGAAGAGCATCGCTTCGGCCATGGCAAGGCCGAATCGATCGCCGGTCTGGGCCAGGCCGCCTTTATCGCCGGCTCCGCCGTCTTTTTGATCTTCGAATCGACCGCCCGCCTGATCACGCCGCAAGTGGTCAGCCACGGTGACATCGGCATCGCGGTCATGGTCGTCTCGGTGCTGCTGACGGCGGGCCTGGTGCGCTTTCAGATACATGTGGTGAAAAAGACCGGGTCGACCGCCATCGGCGCCGACTCGCTGCACTACCGTGCCGACCTGCTGGTCAACCTGGCGATCATCGGCTCTTTGGTGTCGAGCACGTTCGGCGGCGTGGGCTGGATGGATCCCGTGGTGGCGATGCTCATCGCCGTCTACATCCTGCACGGTGCGGCGGGCATCGGGCGGGCCGCGCTCGATGCCCTGATGGACCGGGAATTCCTCGTCGAGGACCGTCAGCGCATCCTCGATATCGCCCTCGCCCACGAAGGGGTGAGCGGGGTGCACGACCTGCGCACGCGGCGCTCGGGCCTGCAGCCATTCGTTCAGTTGCATCTGGAGCAGCCGGCCGCGACGACCTTGCACGACGCCCACGTCGTGTCCGACGAGGTCGAGGCCGAGATCATGGCGGCATTCCCCGGCGCCGAGGTGATCATCCACCAGGATCCGGATGACATCGTCGAGCCCATGCCCTATTTCGCCCGTGACTAGTGGTCCGAATCTGACATATGGCGCCCATAGGATCGCCTC
>CAZVDW010000862.1:0-4611 GCA_964625645.1 uncultured Rhodospirillaceae bacterium | reverse complement strand
CGATATGCGGAAAACGTGTCGTCAGCGCCTCGCTGATCCGCGCATGCAGCTCCCGCCGTCGGGTCTTGAGCAGGCTTTCGTAGGCTGCGTCCTGCACCAAGGCGTGCTTGAAGGTATAGCTCGTGTGGGGTAGCGCGCCGCGGCGGAAGATCAACGCCGCCGCGATCAGCTGATCGAGCGCGTCGGATAGCGCCATCTCGTCGAGCGGCGAGATTACGGCAAGCAACTCATGGGAAAACTCGCGGCCGATACAGGCGCCGATCTGCGCAGTTTCCTTGACCGGGGTGAGATGATCGAGACGTGCCATCAAGCTGTCCTGCAACGTCGCGGGGATGGCCAACGGCAGCAGCGGTCCCTCGAGGATATAGGCATCCGCGGTCTCGGTCAGGAAGCCGGCCTCAATGACCATACGGGTCAGCTCCTCGACGAAAAGCGGTACGCCATCGGTCTTGGCGATAATCTCGTCACGCACCTCCGCCGGCAGCGCTTTGCCTCCTGCGGCATTGGCCACGAGGTCCGCCCCCTGGCGGCGCCCCAAGCGGTTCAGGGAATGCAGGGTGACATGCCCCTCGCCGGCCCAGGGCGCTCTAAACTCGGGGCGACACGTGATAAGCAGGAATACTGCTGACTCCTGGAGCCGCGCAATCAGCGCATCCAGCACCTCCAAACTGGTGGGATCGATCCAATGCACATCCTCGAAAATCATCAACACCGGCTCGCGCGCCGCTAGCGCCATCGTCGACTCCACCAGAGCGGCGATGGTCTCCTCCTTTTGTCTCTGCGGGCTGAGGCCGAGATCGGCATAGCGAGCCACCGGCAGTGACACCATGGCCGCGAACAAGGCCGTTTCCCGCTCCGAGGCTTCACCCCCGCCGCCGAGCAAGGCTTCAAGCTTGTCCAGCTGCACCTCGCTGGTATCACCGCGCTCGAAACGCGCCGCACGCTTGATTTGCTCGATGATGGGGTGGAAGGCTGAGAATGCATGGTAAGGCGAGCATTGATAACGCAGCCGAATTTGGGACGTGTTGGCCAGCCGTTCGCGAAACACCTGAGAAATTCGCGATTTGCCGATTCCCGGCTCTCCCGACAGCACGACCACCTGGCCATCGCCGTCTCTGACCTGCTCCCAACGCTTCAGCAGCAGGCCGACTTCCTCGTCGCGCCCGACGAGGGGGGTCAATCGTGCCTGCTGGCTGGCTTCGAAACGCGTTGCCATGGCACGCTCGCCGCGTACCCGATGGATGGCGACGGGAGTCGACACGCCCTTGAGTTTCTGAGGACCGAGGTCGTCGACGTCGAACGCGCCGCCGATGAGCCGCCGCGTGCTGTCACTGATAAACAGCGAACCTGGCTCGGCCAGCGCCTGCAGCCGCGCCGCGATATTAGGGGTCTCACCGGTCGCGGTCTTGGCTACCGACGGGTCACCGCCACCGGTCTCCCCCACCACCACCAACCCGGTGGCAATGCCGAGGCGGACGGCGAGCGCGGGAGCAGCGTCCAGGGCTGATATCCGGTCGATGATGCCCAGCCCCGCGCGGACCGCCCGCGCGGCATCGTCCTCGTGGGCGTGAGGCCAACCGAAATAGACCATCAATCCGTCGCCCAGATATTGAGCCACGTGACCACCATGGCTTTCGATCACTGTTCCGCAGGCTTGCTGGTATGCCGCCATGAGCACCCGCAAGTCCTCGGGATCGAGGCTTTCGGCAAGCGCCGTGGACCCTACGAGGTCGCAGAACAAAACCGTGATCTGACGGCGCTCGGCTTCGCGCTGCGGCACGGTCCGGGACGACTTTGATACTGCCTCGCCGGGACCGCCCGTCCCGACCTCACCAGGCGCCAGCGCAAGCGCATCCTCGACCGCTGGCGCGTCTTGCGGTTCATTGAGAGAGGCGACGGCTTTAAGCAGGCGTTTGCGGTGCCCCATCGCAGCCATGCCGAGCTCTTTGAGGTCACCATCGCTCAAGTCCAACAGCAGCGACTGGTCAATTTCGTTCTCTTCGAACGCGTCAGCGTATTGACCCAGTCCTTGCTCGCGGAGCCACTGTCGAATCTCAGGCACGGCGTCTTCCCCAAGCAAATCATACCCATGCGTAGGCCATCGTGACTATAGGGTCGTCGTCACGCTGAACTCGCGGACTTGGCGAATGCCGAGGGTTTCCGGCCTGCATCCACCACTCCCGCCATAGATCCGAAAGCAGACCATTATGTTCGAAAGCCTATTCTTCTGCGATGTTTTTCAGCTCACCCTCCAGCTGCGAATGTGAATTCGGCGACCCCTGACTGCTACGAAACGACCCGGCGCGGAGCGTAGCGGCCATGAAGTTGATGATGTTGCTGTCGTAGCGGGTGGCGATGCGGCGCCAATCCTTTCGGCGACAGAACATGCGCTCGATGATGTTGCGCTGGCGGCAGATGGTCTTGTCGCAGGCGTATTGAACCTTGCGGGTGCTGCGCGGCGGGATGACGCGACCAACTCGGTGCCAGTCACCGAACTCGACTCACTATACTCTCTGTCACCAATTGAATTCGCGGCTACATCTCCGCCAGGTATTCGGCAAGCGCCTTGATCTGGGCCGGCTCGTAGGAGCCCATCAGCGCCGACTTGGCGGGCGAGTTGTTGCGCTGCTTCGCCATGAAGTCGGTCATGGTCTTTTCGAGGTAATCGCGTTGTTGGCCGGCCAGGCGCGGCACACCGCTACCGCCCTCGTAGCCGCCCAGGTGACATTGCACGCATTGGCCCGCCGTGGCTGCGTTGGCGCCGGCGCTCGCCGCTTCGGGTGCCGCGCGATAGACCGTAACGGGCCAGGCCTGCTTCGAGAAATGCTCAGCCAGGGCGAGCATCTCGGCCCGCTCCATCTCCGCCACGATGGGAGCCATGATGTCGTTCTCGCGCAGGCCCGATTTGAAGTCCTTGAGCTGGACATAGAGGTAATGCAGGTGCTGGCCGGCCAGAATCGGATAGCTGGGATCTATCGGCTCCGCCCCCGCCTCACCGTGGCACGTTGCGCACAATTTCAGGGTTTCGGCCAAAGCCGGATCACTGTCCTCCGCCGCCTGCGTGGGAACACTCAGCGCCAAAAGGGCGAGGCCAGCAAATAGGGACGAAGTCTTCATCATAGCCTCTAGATAAGAAGACGGGGACGGCCGACAAGGCGGCCGTCCCCGAAACGTGATCGCGATATGGCTAGTCGCGCTCGCTGACCAGCTTGAAGGCAATGATGTTGTTGCCCCGCTTGAAATTGAGCTGGGTGTTGCCGCCGGCGGCGACGACGATGTACTGCTCGCCATCGACCGTATAGGACGACGGCGGCGCATTCACGCCGGCGCCCGCCTGGAACTGCCAGAGCAGGTTGCCGTTGGCGGAGTCATAGGCCTTGAACAGGCCATTGCCCTCGCCCGTGAAGACCAGGCCGCCGGCCGTAGCCAGGATGCCGCCGATCATCGGCTGTTGGGTCTTCACCTTCCAGGCGATCTCGCCGGTGTTGTAGTCGACCGCGGTGACGTTGCCCCACTGCTGCTCGCTGGCGATCACCTTGAAGGCGCCGCCGAGCCAAAGCTTGCCGCCAGGATAGGGCGTGCTTTCGACGTGGTAGGTCATCGGCTGGTGCAGGTTGATGGCATAGACCAGGCCAAGACCCGCGTCCACGGCAATCGGCGACCATTCGACGCCACCGTTGGCGCCCGGCAACATGCGCGCGCCGTCCGCCGTCGGCAGCACCCACATGTTCTCCTGGGGCACCATGGCCTCGGAGTGGCGGATCAGGCTGCAGTCGTCCCGATTGTGCACATAGACATGGCCGGACTTGCCGCCGTGCAGCACGCCGGCGACCATATTGCCGTTGTTATCGGCGACATCGACCAGGACCGGCGGGCTAACCGCATCGAGATCCCAGACGTCATGGGCGATATACTGGAAGTGGCAGGCATACTCGCCGGTGTCGAGATCGACCGAAACCAGGGAGTCGGTGTAGAGATTGTCGCCCGGGCGGATCGAGCCGTCGAGATCGGGCGACGGATTGCCGACCACGAAGTAGATGCGGTTGCGCTCCAAATCCACGGCCGGATTCTGCCAAACGCCACCGCCGAGGGTCGCGTAGGGATCGCCAAGCTCGGCCAACGCGGCCTTCTCGGCGGCAATGTCGCGCAGCATGTCGCGACCGGTGGCGTCGTGGGTGGCCCAGACGCCGACCGAGTTCTCGGGAATGGTGTGGAAAGTCCACAGCAGGTCGCCGCTCATGGCGTCGAACGCCTTGACGAAGCCGCGGATGCCGTATTCGCCGCCATTGGTGCCGATCAGGATCTTGCCGTTGACCGCCGTCGGCGCCATGGTCTCGGAATAGCCGAGTTCCGGGTCCGCGATCTGGACTTCCCACTTCACCGCGCCGGTCTTGGCGTCGAGCGCCACCAGCTTGGCGTCGAGAGTGCCGAGATAGACCATGTCGCCAGAGGCCGCGACGCCGCGATTGTTGGGGCCGCAACAGTAGGTCGTGATCGGACCCGTCTTGTGCGCATAGTGCCAGAGCTGGTCGCCGGTCGCGGCGTCGAGCGCATAGCAGCCCGTTGACGAAGTCGGCACTGGACGCAAGCGGCCTGATCTGATTCTTTGAT
>CAZVDW010000861.1:0-1880 GCA_964625645.1 uncultured Rhodospirillaceae bacterium | reverse complement strand
CAGTTGGCCGCCGAAGAAGCCCAAAACGCCCATCACGACAAAGGCGAAGGAGGTGCAGCTTGACAGCAGGGTGCGCGACCAACCGTATTCCACTTCGAAGGCTTTGAAGAACAAAGCGTAGGAGAAAAGCAGTCCCACGACCGTGAACTGGGTGAGGCAGGCGCCCAACACGGTGAGATAGCGTTTGTCGAGCTGGCTGATAATCGCGAAACCGTGCAGGGAGCGGCTATCCAAAGTTCAGGAGGGCCGGAGCGAAGGTGAAGATGGGGGAGCGATGCCCCAGTCCAGCGATGAGACAGCAGGTTGCGTTCGGGGTCAAGCCATTGAGAGAGGCAAGAGGCAGCCACGGGCTCTGCCATTCTCCGAGCGGATGTCACGCAGCCGCATGGATTCGCCCGGCTGTCAAAGATCGCGTACCATCGCGCGCCCAGCTTTCGTCGGGGATAGGGTGTGACAGGATTTGCGGAAATATGGAAAGGGTAGGTCGATGAGGGCAGCCTTTCTGTCGGTCTTTCTTCTGTTGCTGCCGGCTGTAGCCGACAGCCAGGCCGCAACCGTGCAACAAGCCCTTGAAGGTTGTCGCTTGGTGAAAGCTCCCTCTCAGGCGACCACTCCGAAGTTGATGTTCGCTATGGGCGAATGCCTGGGGCTGCTTAGGGGGGTGTACCAAACCATGAGGTTCAATGCTGATTTTCTTAATAGTGTAAACGTTGCCGTGATCGAGAAGATTTTTGCGGCCAATCTCGAACCAAAGACAATTTTGGATGTTGATAATTTGTTGAAAGGCAGCAGGTTGTTTCTTGGCGCCTGTAATCGTGAAGAAATCACCACAAGTCAACTTGCGCAGATGTTTCTGAACTGGGCGGACGAGAACCCAAAGGCGTGGCAATCAGACGTATTTACGGGTATTTCAGATGCGCTCCGTGCAGCCTACAAATGTTAAAGACGCCGAACGTCAAAATGGGCGCCGGGCAGCTTCTCTTTGTTCCTACTGCCCGTCGCCCTTCAAGATCGCCCCGGCGATGATCAGTTTCTGCACTTCCGAGGCACCTTCGTAGATGCGCAGTGCCCGGATGTCACGATAGAGCGCCTCGACGGCCTGGCCCTTGACCACGCCCAGGCCGCCGTGGAGCTGCAGCGCCGCGTCGATCACGCCTTGCGCCGTCTCGGTGGCATGGAACTTGGCCACCGAGGCCTCGCGGCTGATGCGCCGCCCCGTCGTGTCCCGGGTCCAGGCGGCGCGATAGACGGCCAGCGCCGAGGTGTCTATGCCCACCGCCATGTCGCCGATGGCGGCCTGGGTGAGCTGGAAATCGACCAGCTGCTGGCCGAACATCTCGCGTTCACGCGTACGCCCCAGCGCCTCGTCGAAGGCGCGCCGGGCAAAGCCCAGCGCCGCCGCACCCACCGTGGTGCGAAAGACGTCGAGCGTCGCCATGGCGATCTTGAAGCCCTCGCCCGGCCCGCCCAGGCGGTTCGCGGCCGGCACCCGGCAGTCGGTGAAAGCCAGCGTGGCGATGGGATGGGGCGCCATCAGCGGGATGCGCTCGGCGATCTCGAAGCCCGGTGTGCCGGCCTCGACGATGAAGGCCGAAAGGCCGCGCGCGCCGCCGGCTTCGCCCGAACGCGCGAAGACCACGTAGGTGTCGGCGATGCCGCCGTTGGAAATCCATGTCTTGCTGCCGTTGAGCACGTAGTCGGCACCGTCGGCCTCGGCCGTGGTGGCCATGGCGGCGACGTCGGAGCCCGCGTTTACTTCCGAGAGCGCGAAGGCGGCGACGTGTTGGCCGCCTTTCACCGGCGGCAGGTAGTGGGCCTTTTGCTCGACCGTTCCGAATAGCGAGATCGGCGCCGAACCGAGGCCCTGCATGGCAAAGGAG
>CAZVDW010000860.1:0-2935 GCA_964625645.1 uncultured Rhodospirillaceae bacterium | reverse complement strand
TGTTATATGCGGCGTGATCGGCTGCCAACCACAAATCCTTTACATAGGCACAGTGATACTAGTGGTTTCCCTAGGGTAGGTCAAGGCTTCTCTCGGGGAAATCCCATTACTCGACCAGAACCTCCATGGACATCGCTATGGCATCATGGCCATTGACCATGACCGTGCCGTCCGGATTGATATCGATGGCGAAACGCGCGGCGCCGTCGGCCGTATCGCGCTCTGCAATGGCGTCGAACGCCTTCACCAACTCCCCATACTGGGCCAATTGCGGATCGCTCTCGATCAGCGTGATCATGGCCGGCAGGTCCGAGATAGACAGATTGAAACTTCCCGTGGTGCCATAGACGGCGTTGGAATCGATCCCCAGCTCGCCGGCCAAGGCCAGGCTCGAGAGGGCGGAGACGAGGTCCGTATCGATCCCCAGCTTCGCTTGTGCCTGCTCCAACATCATCATCATGCCAGGGCCAAACTCGAGCATCGCCATCTGCAGCTGCTGTTGGTCCTCGGGTGAGAGCTCGGCGCCGGACTCTTCCGCGAGGACAAGCGCCATGGTTTCGACACCACTGCGCACCATCTGCTCCAATGGCAGTTGGCGTCCGGTCAGTTCCAGGCTGGCTGTCGTCGGCACCAGGCTGCCAAGCGGTCCGATGTCGGGAATGACGGCGTCAAGATCCTCATGGCTGTAGCGCAGGCGCAACTCCACGTCCCTCGGGTTCTCTTGGTGGGTATCGGCCCCGAAGGTCAGGCTGCCGACACTGGCGATCTTGGTGTCTTCGTTTTCGAAAACCTCCAGTTTCTCGAGACCCATCACGAAGGTTGTCGAGGTGATGGCGCCGACCACGAAATCGACCAGCGTGTCGATCTCGGGGCGAAGGTCGATCGGTCCGCTGGGGGCGGTCGGGTCGAGGCCAAGATTTTTCGCCAGGTCGTAATAGGCCTGGAGGTTTATGTCGGTCATGTGGGTTTCGGCGTAGGCGCGTCCCAGGGTGACCCGAATGCCGCCCTCCGGGTCCTGCATGGCAACGCCGCCGATTTCGAAACTCGACGGTCCGCCCCACAAATTGGGCGTTGATTCCCTAAGGCCGCTGTACCAGCGCAGCATGTCGGCATTCATGATCGTCATGCCGTCTGGGTTGGTCAGGACCAGATTAGTCAAATGCAAATCGACCTGGGCAAAATTGGCTATTGCCGGCAGAAAAAGGCCGCTGGAGGTGACGGTCTCGAAAGTCAGCTCGCCTTCCTCGGCGTCGTCGCGAATGCCGATTCGCGTGGGTAACCGCATGTCGACCTGATACCGGCGCGTCAGCATCATGTCTTCGTCGGGATCGTCCGGCAGCTCGCCGAGCGGCGTCAGGGTCGCCTGCACCGTGCCGATGATGATATCCGTGCCGGGTGTCGGTTTCAGCACCAGGTCGGGCACCACCACCTGTATCTTGTCCTCGGCTTCGGTAACCACGACGCTCGGTGGCCGCGCGCGGGGGTCGCCGGCATTGATTGCCGCCAGCCACTTCGCCACGGCGCGCTGAATGCGTTCCGCCTCGCTGAGCGAGAGCGACTCCTGCTCGGCTTCGTAATCCGCCACGGCGTCGGCCGGGCCCAAGCCACTGGCGAACATCTCCTCGATCGCGATCAGCGCCTCGTCATTGCCCTGGTCGCCGGCCATGCGGAAATATTCCAGGGCTTTGCTGGGCCTCGCCAGGATGTCGCGTCTGCCGTCGCGATAGATATAGCCCAGGTCGATCTGTGCCTGGACGTGCCCGCCGGCTGCCGCGGCCTCGTACCACTCGACCGCCTTGGTATCGTCGCGGGGAACGCCGATGCCGTCCCAATACATCTTGCCGAGCTTGTATTGGCCGACCGGATCTTCGTTGCTGGCGGCGCGGTTGTACCAGGTCCAGGCCAGGGAATAATTGGCCGGAAGGCCGATGCCTTGGAAATACAGATCGCCGAGCAGCACTTGCGCCGCGGCTTCGCCCTCATCGGCCAGGGGTCTGAGCTCCGCCAGGGCAGCCGCGTTGTCGCCCCGGTCGAGCGCTGCGTTCACGGCATCGATATCTGCGTGAGCCGTGCCGGAAACGCCCCACAATAGGGTTGCTGCCGAAAACGGAATAAGGATTAGATTCTTACAATATTTCATCTGTTTGCCAACTTTGTGGGAGCACCAAATGTCGCAACCTCAATCCTACGACATATATCGAATTCGGCAAAACGCGTCTCGGCGGAAAACACGCCGATGGCCATGGCGGTGTGCGTTCCGCCGCTGTAGAGTACGCGGCGCCAACAGAATTGAGACGGCAGGGAAATTGCGGTGATCCGGGCACTCTTGATACTTTTGCTTCTCCTCGTGGCGGGCGGCTATGGCGCTTGGCCCTATTACAGCTTGCAGCGATTCGACGATGCCCTCGAGAGGGGCGACGAAGCGGCGCTGGGGCAAATGGTCGATTGGAGCGCCTTGCGAAGCGGGCTCGAACGCGAAGTGGCGGCGCTGCGCGGCAATGAGGCGGCGCCAGGCGACGGCGAGACTGCTGACGCGCCGACCACCGGCAGCGAGGTCCTGAGCGCCCTGCTCGCGCCCGCGGTGCAGGATCTGCTGGTCGACGCCTATGCCAGCCCGCAGGGACTGCGCCGGCTCCTGCGAGAGCGCAAAGTGCGGCTCGAGCTGACCGCGGCACCGGAATCGGTGGTGGCGCCGCCGCCGCATCTGCCGCGCAGCACCCCGGTCGATGATCCGCAGTTCGAGCTGGCCCTGAGCACATTGTGGGACTACGCCGTGGCCAAGGCGAAGGAGATGCGGGTTGTCGCGCTCCTCACCTACCAGGCCTTGCGCACCGAATATGAATATCTCTTCTTCACGGGGCCGACATCGTTCCGTGCCGAATTCACCCGCACGCCGCAACAGATCAAGCCACTGGTGCTGATCTTTACTTTGAGT
>CAZVDW010000859.1:0-6816 GCA_964625645.1 uncultured Rhodospirillaceae bacterium | reverse complement strand
CTGCGGGCGTCGCCACCAAGGCGCCACGGACCGGGCGCCGGCGGGCGACCTGGCTCGTCGCTGCCGCGCTCGCCATGCTCGCCGTCGCTGGCATCGCGTTCTGGCAAACGCAGCCGCTACCGCCCGTGGTGGAGACCGCCTCGATAGAGCGTATGGCCTATCCCTTGCCCGAGGAGCCCTCGATCGCAGTGCTGCCGTTCGACAACCTGTCGGCCAGCGACGATCACGACTTCATCGCCGACGGCCTGTCGGAGAACATCATCGCCACGCTCTCCCAGGCCCGCGGCATGCTGGTCATCGCCCGCAGCTCTACCTTCACCTACAAGGACAAGGCGGTAAAGGTGCAGCAGGTGGCCGAGGACCTCGGCGTTCGCTACGTGCTCGAAGGCTCGATCCAGGTCGCCGACGATCGCATTCGCGTCACCGCACAATTGATCGATGCGCTGACCGGCCAACATGTGCTGAGTGAGCGGTACGATCGCGCCTTGGACGACATCTTCGCGGTGCAGGACGATGTCACCCTGAAGATCGTCACCGCCATGCAGGTCGAGCTTACCGAGGGGGCCGGATCGCTGCCGCTGCTTCGCGCGACGACGGATCTCGAAGCCTGGCGGCTGATGGAGCGCGCGGCAGCGCTATTCGACCTGTTCACGCCCGAGGCCAACGCCGAGGCGCGTGGGCTGCTGGAGGAGGCGGTCGCGCGCGATCCCGGTTACGCCCTGGCCTGGAGCGGACTGGCCTTGGCCGATACGATGTCGGCACGTTGGCAGTGGACCACGTCGACCGCAGACGACTTGGCGCGCGCCGAGACGCTGGCGGCGAAGGCGATCGCACTGGACAGCCGCCTGCCGAATCCGCACTTTGTCTTGTCGACGGTTCGGCTGACGCAAAGGCGCCTGGGCGATGCCGTGGCGGAGGCGAAGGCCGCTGTCGACCTCAGCCCGAATTACTCAGCCGCTCTTGCGGTATACGCCAACGTCCTTTGGCGGGCCGGCCGGGCCGACGAGGCGATGCCAGCGATCGAGCGGGCGATGCGGCTGCGCCCGTTCTACCCGGCCTGGTATGCCGCGACGGCGGCGGCGGCGCACAACTGGGCCGGCGAGCACGAGGCTGCGCTCGCCTATGCCAACGAGGTCATCGAGCGCCTCCCGACCTTCAGGTTCTGGGGCTATCGCGCGCGCGCCCATGCCTATGTCGAGCTGGGCGAGATCGACAAGGCGCGCCAGGCGGTGACGGCACTGCTCGCCGACAAACCCGACTACTCGATCCAAGAGGCGAAACGGCAGCAAGACACCACCTATCCGCTGGCCGAATCGATGCAAGAGCGATGGCTCGATATTCTCCGCCTCGCCGGCGTGCCCGAGCACGCGCCTGGCAGTGAACCTGAGCGGCCGTCGATCGCGGTGCTGCCGTTCGACAATCTTTCCGAAGATGCCGCGCAGGACTACTTCGTCGATGGCCTGACCGAGGAAATCATCGGCACGCTGGCGCGCTTCCCCGACCTTGCGGTGATCGCCCGCAACTCGACCTTCCGCTACAAGGGCCAGGCCGTGGACGTGCGCGTTGTCGGCCAAGAGCTGGGCGCGCGTTATATCGTCGAGGGCAGCGTACGCCGCGGCGGCGAGACCATCCGGGTGAAAGCGCAGTTGGTCGAGACCGAGACCGGCTCGCACCTGTGGAGCGAGACCTTCGACCGGGCGCTCACAGCCGAGAACGTGTTCGCGATCCAGGACGACATCGCCGCGGCGATCGCAGCCACGCTCGCCGGTACCTTCGGCGTCCTTCGTCAGGAGGGGCTGGCGGCGGCGAGGCGCAAGCCGCCCGGCGACCTCCGCTCGTACGACTGCGTGCTGCTCAACATGGAGTTCGCGCGGACGCTCTCGCTTGAGTCTCACCGGATCGCGCGCGACTGCCTCGAGCACGCGGTCGAGAACGACCCCGACTATGCTGCGTCCTGGAGCAACCTAGCGATGATCTATGTCAACGAGGACCGTATGGGCTATGACACGCGGCCGGGGTCGCTCGACCGCGCGCTCGAGGCCGCGCAGCGCGCCGTGAAACTTGCTCCTGGCGACTCCTTTGCGCATTGGACTCTGGCCGAATCGCATTTCTACCGCGGCGAGCTCGATGCCTTCAGGGCGGAGGCCGAGCGTGCAATCGAAGCTGCATCCAAGGGTTCGAGAACGCTCGCCGACGCAGGGTTAATGTTGGCCTACGCGGGCGAGTGGGACAGAGGGCTCGCGCTTATAGAGGAAGCGAAGGCATTCGATCCGTATTACCCAGGCTGGCACCATTTCGGGGCGTTCTTCGACCACTACCGCAAGGGCGCGTACGAGGCCGCACTTGCGACAGCGCAGAAGGTCAACCTGCCCGATTACGTGTGGGCCCAGGCGCTGATCGCCGCCGCCTACGGCCAGCTCGGCCGAGCCGACCAGGCGCAGTCCTACGTCAAGCGGATCCTCGAGCTCGACCCCGACTTCGAGGCCACCGCGCGCGCGAACCGGTGGAAGTGGTTCCGCTACCAGGAGGACCTTCTGGACGCCTTCATGGACGGCCTGCGCAAGGCCGGGCTGCAGGTGCAGGTGGGACCGGCGCAAGGTAGGGATTGAGCGGAATCGCACCCTCCTGTATGACACGCGCATGACGGACGCGGCGGCGAAGCTTTCGGCGGCGCCCCCGCCGAGCAAGGCGGCGGCGTTCCGACGCCTGCTCGCATCACCCGACCTGCAATTTCTCTGCGAGGCCCATAACGGGCTCTCGGCGCGCATTGCCGAGGATGCGGGCTTTCTCGGCCTCTGGGCTTCGGGGCTGTCGATCTCGGCCTCGCTTGGCGTGCGCGACAACAACGAGGCGAGCTGGACCCAGGTGCTCGAGGTGGTCGAGTTCATGGCCGACGCGACGCGCGTTCCCATCATGCTCGACGGCGACACCGGCTACGGCAATTTCAACAATATGCGCCGGCTCGTGCAGAAGCTGGAGAGCCGCGGCGTCGCCGCCGTCTGCATCGAGGACAAGCTGTTCCCCAAGACCAACAGCTTTCTCCACGGCGAGGCCCAGGCGCTGGCCGATATCGACGAGTTCTGCGGCAAGATACGCGCCGGCAAGGCGGCCCAGAGCGACCCCGACTTCTCCATCGTCGCCCGCGTCGAGGCACTGATCGCCGGCTGGGGGCTGGATGAGGCCCTGCGCCGCGCCCGCGCCTATCATGGCGCAGGCGCCGATGCCATCCTCATCCATTCGGCGCGCTCGACCGCGGACGAGGTGGTGGCATTCCTCGATGCCTGGGACGGCCGCTGCCCGGTCGTGCTGGTGCCGACCAAGTACTACACCACGCCGACCGAGGTCTTCCGCGAACATGGCGCCTCGCTGGTGATCTGGGCCAACCATCTGGTGCGCGCCTCGATTCAGGCCATGCAGCAGACGGCGGCAACGCTCCATGCCGACCAGGGCCTGCTCGCCATAGAGAACAACGTTGCCGCGGTCTCCGAGGTCTTCCGCCTGCAAGGCGCGGCCGAGCTGGAGGAGGCCGAGCGGCTCTATCTGCCCCAGGGCGATGCCCGCGCCGTGGTGCTGGCGGCGGCACGTGGCCATGAGCTCGGCGAGCTGACGGCGGAGCTGCCCAAGGCCATGCTGGATGTCGCCGGCAAGCCCCTGCTCGCGCATATCGCCGCGACCTACCGCAGTGCCGGCATTTCCGACATCACCGTGGTGCGCGGCTATGGCAAGGACCGTGTCGCCCTGCCCGGACTCGCCATGGTCGACAACGACGCCTTTGCCGAAACCCGTGAGGTGGCCTCCCTGGCCTGTGCCGTGGCCGACGGCGCTGGGAGCGGACCGCTCGTGGTCTCCTATGGCGATGTGCTGTTCCGCCGCCATTTGCTCGACATGCTGGCGCAGGCGCTGATCAACGCCGCCGACGGCACTCTGGCGGCCATCGCCGTTGATACCGCCTGGCAGGAAAGCCGTAACCGCGGTCACGGCCGGCGCCCGGATTTCGTTACCGGCTCGCGCCCTTACGGCCGCGGCGCCACCATCGACGAGGTGACCCTGCTGGCCATGGACTGCGAGCCGGGCGAGCGCGTCGATGGCGAATGGATCGGACTCACGCGCTTTACCGCCGCCGGTGCCGCGCGCCTGGCCGAGACGCTTGGCGCCTGGCAGGCGGAGGACCCGCAGGGTCTCGCAAGCGCCCACATGAACGAGCTCTTCAACCGCCTGGTCGCGGCCGGCGGCGGCATTCGCGTGGTCTACACCACCGGCCATTGGCTTGACGTCAATCACGTCGACGACCTGGTGCTCGCCGGGAGCTTCGTGTGATCGCCGCCGAGACATTTCTCGACGCCGCGCGTGCGCGCGGCTTCGGCTTCTACAGCGGCGTGCCGTGTTCCTATCTCACGCCCTTCATCAACAGCGCCGCGCGCCACCGGGATCTGACCTATGTCGGTGCCGCCAACGAGGGCGACGCGGTGGCCGCCGCCGCGGGCGCTGCGCTCGGCGGCATGGGCGCGGTGGCGATGTTCCAGAATTCCGGCCTCGGCAACGCGGTCAGCCCGCTGACCTCGCTGACCTGGACTTTTCGTTTGCCCGTTTTGCTCATCGTCACCTGGCGCGGCGAGCCGGGGGCGGCGGCGGACGAGCCCCAGCACGAGCTGATGGGACGCATAACACCGGGGCTGCTGGAGACCATGGACATTCCCTGGCGGCGCTTTCCTTCCACGGATGAGGCGGTAGCGCCGGCGCTTGATGCGGCGCGGGCGCACATGGCCGAAAGCGGCCGGCCCTTTGCGCTGGTGATGTCGAAGGGAGCCGTGGCCGCGAGCGACCTCGGCGCGGAAGCCACAGCACTACGTTCGCCTGCTGCCGTTGCCCCACCGGTTACGTCTCCCGGCCTCGCTCGCCGCGCCGCCCTCACAGCTTTGCGGGAGGCTGCAAGCGAACGCGATGTGCTGCTGGCGACGACGGGCTTCACGGGCCGCGAGCTCTATGCCATCGGCGACCGCGCGGACCAGCTCTACATGGTCGGCTCCATGGGCTGTATCGCCAGCCTCGGCCTCGGCCTCGCCCTGGCGCAGCCTTCGCGCCGTATTATCGCCATCGACGGCGACGGAGCGCTGTTGATGCGCCTCGGCGTGCTGGCGACGGTGGGGGCCGTGGCGCCGGCGAACCTGGTGCATGTGGTGATCGACAACGCCATGCATGAATCGACCGGTGGCCAAGCAACCGTCAGTGCCACTGCCGATCTCGCCGCCGCCGCCGCGGCCTGCGGCTATGCCCGGGTGCTGCGTGCGGCTGGTGCGGCGGATATCGCCGCCGCCCTGGCAGCTGGCGACGGGCCGACGCTGTTGCACGTGCCCGTTCGTCCGGGTACCGTGACACCCTTGCCGCGCCCGTCGGTAACACCGGGCGAGGTGGCGGCGCGGCTGAAAGCTCACCTCGCAGCGTGAGCACGGGCTCTCTTTGGGAGCGCTTCGTAGCCACCCTATTGGGGGGCGTGCAAAAGGCACCGTTGCTTGTCTTGCTCGCCGCTGTTCTGCTGACCGCCCTCGCCTTTCGCGCCACGCTCGGGCTCGGCTTCGACACCGATACCGGCGACATGATCGCCAAGGACGCGCGCTTCATGCAGGTCTGGAGCGACATGAAGGCGCGCTTTCCGACCCGCTCGGACATTCTGGTCATGGTGGTCGATGGCGACACCCCCGACCAAGCCGTGGCCGCGGCCGACAGCATCGTCGCCGGGCTTGCCGCGGACGAGACACTGTTCGCCGAGCCGCGCCGCGCCGATGGCGGGCCGTTCCTGGAAAAGAACGGCCTGCTCTATGCCTCGCGCGGCGACTTGCTCGACCTTTACGACAGTCTGGCCGATGCCGCGCCACTATTGCAGCGCCTGCGAGGCGATATGTCGCTGCGCGGCCTGTTCGCGGTGGTGACCTTGGCGGGCGGCGAGGACGGCGACCGCGTGGCCTGGCTGCTCGGGCGCCTGGCGCGGGTCATCGACGTTCGTCTCGACGGCGATGCGGCCGCGCTCTCCTGGTGGGAGATCATGAGCGGCGCCGAGGCGAGCGCCGAGGATCGCCGCGCCCTGGTGCTGGTGCGCCTGCTGGTGCGCGACGCGGACGCGATCTTCCCCCTCGGCGATGCGCTCGACGCCGCGCGGGCTGTTGCTGACGATGCGGGCGACGGCGCGCGCGTGCGCCTGACCGGCGGGCCCGCACTCGAGCACGACGAGCTGGAGACGGCGCAAGCTGGCGCCGCGCGCGCGGGCCTGCTGTCGCTGCTGCTGGTGCTCGTCATCCTTTGGTGGGCCCTGCGCTCGCCACGGCAGATGGCGGCGGCGCTGGTCACGCTGATCGCCGGGCTGATCTGGACGGCAGGCTTCGCGGCGCTTGCCATCGGGCATCTTAATTTGATTTCCGTCGCCTTCGCCGTGCTGTTCGTGTCGCTCGCTATCGATTTCAGCATTCACCTTTGTCTGCATATCTCGGAAAGCGGCAGCGTGCGCGACGGATCCCTGGCCGTGGCGGGCTCGCTGGGCTTGTGCGCCATCTCGACGGCCTGCGGTTTCTATGCTTTCGTGTTTACCGACTATCGCGGCATCGCCGAGCTTGGCCTGATTGCCGGCAGTGGCATGCTGATAGGGCTCGCCGCCAACCTTACCGTCTTGCCGGCGCTGTTGACCCTGTGGCCCGGCAAGGCCAGGCCGGCGCCTTTGCGCCTGCCCGAGAGTGGCCGGCGCGTGTGCCTGGCGGCGGCGGCGGTGATGTCGGGCTCCCTTATCGCCCTGCCCTGGCTGCGCTTCGATGCCAATCCGCTCAATCT
>CAZVDW010000858.1:0-4755 GCA_964625645.1 uncultured Rhodospirillaceae bacterium | reverse complement strand
ACGAATCCTGGCGGCTGAAGCGCGAGCTTGCCGAGGGCGTCACCAATGCCGAGATCGACGAGATATATGCCACCGCGTGTGCGGCCGGCGCCAACGGCGGCAAGCTGTTGGGCGCGGGCGGTGGTGGCTTCCTGTTGTTTCAGGCGCCGTCCGAGCGTCACGCCAAGATTCGCGAGGCCCTCGACAAGCTGATCTGCGTTGACGTCGCGCCCGACATGTCGGGCAGCAAGGTCGTGGTCTACGAACCGGAAGGGCTTGACGCGCGATGAGCCGGCCCGTGCGCCTGCGCGCCCGCCGCGTCGCTTGTGAGAACAGCAAGTGGACCGCGTATTTCGATCGTATCGAGACAGAAACCGGCTTCGAGATCGCGGACTACCTGACGCTGTCGGCGAAGGGCGCCGATGCCGAGCTGGTTTCCGGCATAACGGTTATTCCACTAACGGAATCGGGAGGTATCGTTCTGCTACGTAACTGGCGCCACGCCGTCGAGCGCTATTGCTGGGAGGGCGTGCGCGGATTCGTCGATTTCGGCGAGACGCCAGAGGCCGCGGCCATGCGCGAGCTTTCCGAGGAAACCGGATTGACCTGCGATCTGGCCGATTTGAAACCGCTCGGCTTCGTCACCCCGGAGGCCAGCACCATCGCCGGCCGCGCTGCGCTCTTCGTTGCCGAGCGCTGCCGACCGGGCGGCGAGCGTGACCATCATGAGCCAGGGCTCGGCGAAACGACCGTCTTTGGGCGAGACAAAGTGCGCGACATGCTGGCGAGCTTCGAGATCGAGGATGCAACGACAGTGGCAGCCCTATACCGCTGCCAAATGTTCTAAGATTCGTTGGCTATGAGTTCCGAAAAGTAGGCGATGGTGCGTTCGAGCCCGCTTTCCAAGGCGGTGTGCGGGTGCCAGTCCAGAATGTTTTCCGCCTTGGAAATATCCGGCTTGCGGCGCTTGGGGTCGTCATCGGGCAGGGGGCCGTACTTGATCTCTGACTTCGATCCCGTCATGGCAACGATGGTCTCGGCAAGCTGTCCGACGGTCAGCTCGACGGGATTGCCGAGGTTGATCGGGCCGGTGACCTCGTCGTCGGATGCCATGAGCTTGATCAAGCCCTCGACAAGGTCGTCGACATAGCAGAACGACCGGCTTTGGCTGCCGTCGCCAAAAATGGTGATCGGTTCGCCTTCGAGCGCGCGCACCACGAACTCCGAGACCACGCGACCGTCATTGGGGTGCATGCGCGGGCCATAGGTGTTGAAGATGCGCGCGATCTTGATGCCAAGGTTGTGCTGGCGGCGATAGTCCATGAACAGGGTCTCGGCGCAGCGCTTGCCCTCGTCGTAGCAGGCGCGCGGGCCGAGCGGGTTGACGTTGCCCCAATAGTCCTCGCGCTGGGGATGGACGTCGGGGTCGCCATAGACCTCGCTTGTCGAGGCCTGCAGAATACGGGCCTTCACGCGCTTGGCGAGGCCCAGCATGTTGATGGCGCCGTGAACGCTGACCTTGGTCGTCTGAACCGGATCGAACTGATAGTGAATGGGCGATGCGGGGCAGGCAAGATTGTATATCTCGTCAACCTCGACATAGAGGGGGAAGGTAATGTCGTGCCTCAGGATCTCGAAATTCGGATTGTCCAACAAGTGCGCGATATTTTTTCGTGTTCCCGTAAAATAATTGTCGGCGCAAATGACTTCGTTCTTCTCGCTCAGAAGGCGTTCGCAAAGGTGGGAGCCGAGAAAGCCCGCGCCGCCGGTTACCAGAATTCTCTTACTGCGATGCATGGCCCACGGCCCTTCAGTGATGATTCCCTGTTCAGGTGACACTATTCCCTGGTATTCCCCTGTCTATCAAGGGGAATTGGCGGGAATGGGACAGCCACCGCCATGCCGCCGAGCCAGCACCACTCCGAGGACAAGATGGCCTACGACCTGCTGATCAAGAACGGCACCGTGATCGACGGCACGGGCGCCGCGGCTGCCCGCGGCGACGTCGCGGTGATGGATGGCAGGATTGCCGAGATCGGCCGTATCACCGAGGGCGCCGACAGGGTCATCGATGCGGCCTATTGCGTGGTCGCGCCGGGTTTCATCGATCCGCACACCCACTACGACGCGCAGATTTGCTGGGACAATGCGATCACGCCCTCGTCCTGGCATGGCGTGACCAGTGCCGTGCTCGGCAATTGCGGCGTCGGCATCGCGCCCTGCCTGCCGGGCGCGAGAGAGATTGCCATGCGCGATCTGGTGAATGTCGAGGCCATCGCCTACGACGTCCTTGAGGAAGGCATCACCTGGGACTGGGAGAGCTTTCCCGAATATCTCGACGCGGCGGCACGCCGCGGGCCGGCCTTGAACCTTGCCTTCCTGGCGCCGCTGACACCGTTCCGCCACTACGTCATGGGCGACGAATCGATGGAGCGCGCGGCGACGGCCGGCGAGACGGCTCAAATCCGCGGCCTTATCGCCGAGGCCATGACGGCAGGGGCCTTCGGCTTCTCGAGCACCATCCTCAACCAGCATGTGGGCTTCCAGGGCCGCCCGCTGGCCTGCCGCAATGCCAGCCGCGACGAGCTCAAGGCCTATGCCAATGTACTCAAGCAGATGGGCAAGGGCGCCATCGAGGTGGCACTGACGCGCCAGATCGGCGTCCTCGACGACGAACAATGCGACATGCTCGACTTCTTGCTGGAGGAGAGCGGCCGCCCGGTGACCTTCATCGCCCTGTTCGACCGCGACGACATCCCGGAAGCGGTGCGCGACACGCTGCGCCGCGCCGCGCCGATGATCGCCAAGGGCGCCCGGCCGCAAACTTCGCCCCTGCCGCTGACGCGTGACATCAACATGCGCAATCCCTTCACCTTCGCCGCCTTCCCCTCCTGGGGGCAGGTGTTCGAGGACACCGCGAAGGAGAGCCAGCGGGCCATCTATGCCGATGCGGGCTTCCGCGATCGATTCCGCGAGGATCTGAAGCAGCCGCAGACCGTCATCAATTGGCAGCGCTTGGTCTTGCATGAGGCATATACCGACGAGATCAAGCGCTTCGAAGGCCAAAGCGTGGCCGAGATCGCCCGCGCCTGGGGCAAGGACGAGGTCGATGCCTTCCTCGACGTGGCGGTGGCGGACGACCTGGCCTGCGAGTACACCTACGCCTCGTTCAACACGCGGCCCGAGCGCATGCGCGAGCTGCTCAACGACCCCAGCATCCTTATCGGCCTTGGCGATGGCGGGGCGCATCTCGATATTCTCTGCGATTCGGGCTATCCGACCTATCTGCTCGGCACCTGGGTGCGCGAGCGCCAGGCCATCAGTGCGGAAGAGGCCGTGCGCCGGCTGACCTCCGATCCCGCCGATATGTTCGGTATCAGCGATCGCGGCCGGCTGAAAGCGGGCCTGGCCGCCGATATCTGCGTCTACGACCCGGCCACCGTCGGCTCGTCCAACCGTGGCGAGCGGCGTTACGATCTGCCCGCCGGCGGCAAGCGTATGGTGATGCCGTCACGCGGCATCTGTCAGACCATCGTCAACGGGCGTATCGTCTATGCTGATGGCGCGCTGACCGGCGATGTCGGCGGCCAGGTCCTGCGCTCCTGAGGTAGCAGATCGTTATGGAAGTCGAAGCGACAGCCATTCCGGCGGTTAAGCGAATCAGACCGCGGCTGTTTGCGGACGCCCGTGGCAGCTTCAGCGAGACCTACCGCAGGGATACCTACGCGAAGGCTGGCGTGGACGCGGTCTTCGTGCAGGACAACTTGTCTCTATCACCACATCCCGGAACCGTGCGCGGCCTGCATCTCCAACTGCCGCCCCATGCCCAGGCCAAGCTGGTGAGCGTGGTCAGCGGGCGCGTGCTCGACGTGGCTGTCGATGTGCGCCAGGGCTCGCCGACATTTGCGCAACATGTCGCGGTCGAATTGTCGGCGGCGGGCTGCGAACAGCTTTTCATTCCCGAAGGCTTCGCGCACGGCTTTTGCAGCCTCGAGGCGGAGACGCGTGTGGCCTACAAGGTCTCGGCCTTCTATGCGCCGGACCACGAGGCGGGCTTGCGCTGGGACGACCCGACTCTTGGCATTTCCTGGCCGGTGGCCGCGGCTGATGCGCTGCTGTCAGACAAAGACTTGGTGCTGCCGTCATTGGCGGCCTTCGAAAGCCCGTTCGCCTATGCGCCGGAGCCGGTGCCATGAAGGTCCTGGTGACAGGCGGCAGCGGTTTTATCGGCTCGGCGCTCGTTCTTCACCTGATTGGCGAGACCAATCACCGCGTCGTCAATGTCGACGCGCTGACCTATGCCGCGAATCCGCGTTCGCTGGCGGCGATCGAAGGCGATCCGGCCTATGCCTTCGTGCACGCTGACATACGCGACGCGACGGCGATGGCGGGCGCCTTTGCCGAGCACCGGCCCGACGCCGTGGTGAACCTCGCCGCGGAAAGCCATGTCGACCGCTCGCTCGATGCGCCCGGTGCATTTCTCGAAACCAATGTCCGCGGCACCTATGTCATGCTGGAGGCCGCGCGCACGCACTGGCAATCGCTCGATGATGCGGGGAAAGAGCGCTTCCGCTTCCTGCAGGTCTCGACCGACGAGGTGCATGGCGACCTGCCGCCGGCCAGCAAGGCCGACGAGGCGGCGGCGTACGCACCGAGCTCGCCCTATGCGGCCTCGAAGGCCGCCGGCGATCATCTGGCGCTGGCCTGGCAGCGCAGCTACGGCCTGCCGGTGATGGTGAGCAATTGCACCAACAATTACGGCCCGCGGCAATTCCC
>CAZVDW010000857.1:0-4502 GCA_964625645.1 uncultured Rhodospirillaceae bacterium | reverse complement strand
GACATGCACCCAGGCACTCAGCTCGGCGCCACCAGCGGCGAGAGCCGTCTTGCTGCCCTTCAGCCCAAGCGGCAGACCAATCATAAGACCGCCACCGGCGGCCACCGCCGTGGTCATGAAGCCACGACGCGTAACGTTCATCATTTCACTCATCTCTGCCTCCCCTTTTCTTAAGCAGAGCTAGCGGCTCTGTGAATCGCCTTGCGAACGCGCGTATACGTGCCGCAGCGACAATAGTTCTCTTTCAGCGCCATATCGATCTCGTGATCGGTAGGCTCCGGATTGGTCTCCAGCATATTGGCGATCGTCATGATCTGGCCGGGAATGCACCAGCCGCACTGGGTCACGTTCTCATCAATGAACGCCTGCTGGATCGGATGCAGGCCATTGGCGCCGAGACCTTCGATGGTGGTCACGGTGGCACCGGCGGCCTTGCCGATGGAGGTCTGGCAAGACTTGATCAGCTCGCCGTTCATGTGGACGTTGCAGCTACCGCACTCACCGATGCCGCAACCGTACTTAGTGCCGTTCAAGCCGAGATGCTCGCGCAGCACCCAGAGCAAAGGCGTATCTGGAGCCGCCTCTACGCTATGGGACTTACCATTGACAGTCAGAGTTATCACAGCTCTGGTCCTCCCCTGATTTCACACTATGAGTCCACGCTGCGGCCAAGCACGTTCCAAGTCAAGCGTAGCCACCGAAACGCGGTCCTCCCGCCAGAAAGAACCTGACGATGTTCGAAGGCTTGTTCACGCTTCACTCGGCTCAACAAAGGGTCACACTCAACCTACTGGCGGACGACATCTTCGATCACTCGCGTTTTGTCACGCAAGCGGGATGGGCTGATGAGTTCCCCCAAAGCGCTCCGCACCGCGGAAAACCTGGGCACAGCCTTGGTATCCAGGGCGGAATACTATACCGGTGCGTCGGACAAAGCAATTCGACTCATCGGCTGGCCCGAAGGATTATTCGACATCGGCAGGCGGCCTGGGGGCGCGACGGCGGCCTTCGACGGCCTGATCGGCGCCCGGCGCCAGCAAGCGCAAGGTAACCTGCAGATTGCGCAACGAGGTCGCGAGCTTGCCGACGTCCACCAGAACCTTTGCCCTCACCTCATAAATCCCGTCATCGAGCACGGCTTCATCCAGCACCTCGAGGGATTTCAGGTAAACTTGGCTCTCATCCAATATGCGATAGCGAATCTGCTCCGAATTGGCGTCGAGCGAACTCGGCCGGACATAGCGCTCCATGGTCATCCTGACCGCGATCTCGGCCGAGTTCTCGATGGCGCTTTCGCGTGTCAGCCCGATACCGCTCACCACCACCCGGTCGATGGTCTCGGCCATTGCGGCAGGCGCCAGGAGCAGTGCCAAGGCCAGGCACAGCACCGCCGACGGACGTCTTGCTGAAATCATGGCAGGCGCCTCCTTGTTGGCTATTGCGACGACTCGACCACCTCGATATCGCGCGCCGCCGTGGTCACGGTGCCGTCGTCCTCGATCCAGGTCACCTCGACAGAGCCGGATTCCGCGGCCCTCAGCTTGAAGGCGGCATAGGGATTGGCGGACATGCCATTGAACCAGTCGGCGAAAAACACAAGCTCGCCGTTGTAGCGGCATTCCATGCGGTTGATCAGGAAACGCGGCACCAGCTCGCCCGTATCGCGGTCCTTGCGGCGGCCGGACTCCATGACATGCTCGGCCAAGCATTTGATCTGGATGATCTCGCCCCGCTCGGCCGTCTTCGGCACCCGCAATCGCCGCCGCCTGTCGCGTTCCGCCATCTCAGCGCCCCCTCACGAACAGGCGCCCATGGCGACATCCACGAAGTGCCTGCTCAGCCCCACCGTGCCGTCGGCCATATCCGCCACCAGCACCAGGTTCGAAGTGGCCCGCATGCGGCAGCGAAACGAGACCTCGGCCTCGCCGCAGGCTGGCGTGAAATGGAAGCGGGCGATCTCGGGGAAGGGATTGACCATGGCGATGATGTGCACCGAGGCCGGATAGTCGTCCCCGGTCATCGAACAAGCCACCTTGAAGGAAACCGGCACCGCATTGCCGTCCTCGGCGATATCCGGCACGGTGCCGGAGATCAGCCCTTGGCGCAGCGGGCGGGCGGCGATAATGCCGGCCAGGATGCTCTCCGCCTTGACGCGGTTGGCGGCAAGCTCCGCCTCATGGGACTCCAAGTCCAGCGGCGCGACGAGCTCGCTCTCCTGAGCCCGCGCGCCCGACCCGACCAAAGCCACGGCGCCGGCAGCCAACAACACGCGGCGTCTGGTCAATTCGGGCGCCAATAGCTGGCGCCGCGCTCGGTCAATCATTCGATCTCGCACAGTGAGGACAAGCGTACACACTTGCCCCGACCGGGACAAGTTGGCGGCATTGGCGCCGGCTCGCCCCATCTGCTAGTGTCCCGCGCCACAAAATAAAGCCGCCACAATGGCAGCCGCGAGAGTGACCTTGGAGCGGGAACGGGAAGAGACGTGAAAAAAGATCTGTCGAGACGCAATTTTCTTGCCGGCTCCGCCGGCGTAACCGCAGGCGCGATGGCGGCAGGCCTTGGCGGAGGGGCGGCCAAGGCCGCGCAATCCGTGCCACACCAGCCGGTCATTTTGGTCGAGAACATGGCCGAGCTGCCGCCCAAGCGCGGCCTGCGAGGGGTCGTCATCGGCGGCGGCTGGGGTGGCCTGACCATGGCCAAGCACCTCAAGCTGCGGGTGCCCGAGATGGAGGTGATCCTGATCGAGCGGCGCTCCGTCTTCATGTCCTGCCCGGTGAGCAATCTCTGGCTCGCCGACATCATCGACTACAGCTTCCTCATGCACAGCTTCGTCGATGCGGCGCGCAACAACGATTACACCTTCTTCAACGCCACGGTGATCGACGTCGACCGCGACAAGAAGCGCATCTATACGGAAAGAGGCTACGTCGATTACGACTATCTCGTGCTGTCGCCGGGCATCGATTACGACTACGACGACATCGGCGTGCACGAGCCCGAGCACAAACAGGCGGTGATGACCCACTTCCCCGCCGCCTTCAAGCCGGGCTCGGAGCACATTACCCTCAAGGCCAAGGTCGACAAGTTCCAGCGCGGCATCTTCCTGCTCACCGTGCCCAGCGGCAACTACCGCTGCCCGCCGGCGCCCTATGAGCGCGCCTGCATGATCGCCGCGGTGTTCAAGCGTAAGAAGCTGCCCGCCAAGGTGGTCCTGCTCGACCACAATCACGACATCAAGATCAAGGGCGAAGGCTTCCATGCCGCCTTCGACGAGCTCTACAAGGACTACATCGAGTACTACCCGTCGACCAAGGTGAAGGGCGTCGACGTGGAGAACAAGATCGTCATCGAGGATATCGACGACTATCAGTTCGAAGATGCCTCGATCTATCCGCGTATCCGCGGCGCCCGCCTGATCGAGACCATGGGGCTGGTCAGCGAGACCAGCCCGCAGATGGAAGCGCGCATCAGCCAGTACCGCAACAATCTGATCGACGACTTTCACGTTTACGTTATCGGCGATTCCCGCACCACCGGCTATTCGAAGAGCGGCAGCACCGCACAGGCCGAGGCGCGCTTCGTCGCCAAGGTTATCGCCGGGCGCATCGCCGGCCATGAGATCGAATGGGAAAGCCCCTATACGAGCTGTTATTCCATGGTCGCCGCCGATCCCGCGCAGGCGATATATTTCGGCTCCGAATATTTGCCGCCCATGGCCGACATCACCGCCATGAGCATGGAGCGGACGATCGACCAGTGGATGGATTCCGGCGCCGCCTTCGCCTGGCGCGACCGCAACATGAACCGCAGCGTCGACATGGGCGACGAGATGATCGGCTGGGCGCTGACCCATTACGCGGAAATGTTCCATTAGAGGCAGCCGATCGCAGTGGCACGGGGGGAAATGGATGACGCCGACGCCGAGCCGCCTGGCATACGCCGCGGCAGGTTTGCTGATGTGCAGCGCCGCCGGCGCCACGGCGGCGCCAGAGCCGGGCGAGCGCTTCAGCGATTGCGCCGACTGCCCTGAGATGGTGGTGCTGCCGACCGGGGATTTTGCCATGGGCTCGCCGGCGGACGAGGCGGGACGCCAGCAGACGGAGGGGCCGCTGCACAAGGTGGAGATCCGCCGGCCGCTCGCCATCGGCGTGACCGAAGTCAGCATGCGCGAGTGGCAGGCCTGCGTTGCCGACGGCGCCGGCGCCCTGCCGCGGCTGTCGGCCACGGCCGCGGCGCCAGTGGGCGGCATCAGCTGGAACGAGGCCAAGGATTACGCGGCCTGGCTGACCGCCAAGAGCGGCGCGGCCTACCGCCTGCCAAGCGAGGCGGAGTGGGAATATGCGGCGCGGGCGGGAACCGTCACGCCATGGTTCTGGGGCGACGCGGCCGACATGTCATGCCCTTTCGCCAACCTGGCCGGCGCTGCCTGCGACGGCCATGACGGCCCGGCGCCGGCCGGCGACACCCGCAGCAATCCCTTCGGCCTGCACGACATGGCC
>CAZVDW010000856.1:0-6746 GCA_964625645.1 uncultured Rhodospirillaceae bacterium | reverse complement strand
TGACATAGGCGAGCTGCATCTCGGCGATCTGGATGAGCGAGAAATTACCGATCGGGCTGTTCGGGCCGGCCAGCATGAAGAGGTTGGGAAAGCCCGGCACGGCGACCGAGCGATAGGCCTCGTTGGCCTCGGCCCAGGCCTCGTCGATGGTCACACCGCCCTCGCCCACCACTCTGATGGGGCGCATGAAGCGGTGGCCGTCGAAGCCCGTCGCCAGCACCAGCACATCGAGGGCGTGCAGCGTGCCGTCGTCGGTACGCACGCCTGCCGGTTCGATACGGGTGATGGGTGATGTGACGAGATGGGCGTTGGGCTTCTGGATGGCCGGGTAGAAGGCGTCCGAGACGACGAGACGCTTGCAGGCCACCTGATAGTCGGGGGTCAATCGCGCCTTGAGGGCCGCATCGTGCACGTTCCTCTCGAGATTTGCCTCGCAGGCCTCCGCGATCATGGCCATCTGATCCGTGTCACCGACCACTGCCTTGGCGAAGCTGCCGGCCCAGCGCTCGGTGAAATGGTCGTAGAGCGCGTCCATGCTTTCCGGTGCTGTGCGGAAGCTCTCGCGCTCCTCGTCGCTATAGGCCGGATTGGCCATCGGCATGATCCACTGCGCGGTGCGCTGAAAAAGCGACACGGAGGCCACCTCGTCGACGATCGCCGGCACGATCTGCACGCCCGTGGAGCCCGTGCCGATGATGCCGACGCGCTTGCCCGCCAGTGCCACGTCATGGTCCCAGCGGGCGCTGTGAAAGCTGTCGCCGGCAAAGCCGTCAAGGCCGGCAATGTCGGGATATACGGGATCGCGCAGCACGCCCGTCGCCAGGATGACGAAATCGGCCCGGTCCGTCTCGCCGTCGCGGGTCTCGATGCGCCAGGCACCGTACTCATAAGCGAGCTCGGTCACTTCGGTGTCGAAGCTGATGAAGGGCTCGATGCCGTATTTGCGCATCGTCGCTTCGAAATAGGCCAGGATCTCGGCGCCATGGGAGAACACGTGGCTCCAATCCGGGTTGGGCTCGAAAGTGTAGCGGTAGAGGTGCGAGGGCACGTCGCAGCTCAGGCCCGGATAGGTATTGTCGCGCCAGGTGCCGCCGGCGCGCCCAGCCTTCTCGAAGAGGCGGAAATTCTCGATGCCGTGTCCGCGCAATTTGATGGCGGTCAGGATGCCGGACATGCCGGCGCCGATGATGGCATAGCGATGCGTCATGGCGCGATCCTGGCGGCGCATGGAGAGAGCGTCAACCTTGGCATTTGCGCCTATCAGGCGTAACAGTCATGGCAAAGAAGGAGAGTGCCATGGCGCGCAAGGAACGCGGTCTGATCGAGCTTTACGAGGATCCGCAACGGGCGGATGCGATGGTCTTCGCCCGGCGCTGGCACAGCGACCGGCGCGGCTTCCTCAAGGGCGCCGGGCTCGGCGCGCTGGCGGCAACGCTCGGCGCCGGCATTCCCTACGCCCGCTTCATGCCGGGCGGGCTGATCCCCGCCGCGCTGGCCGACGAGAGCAGCTGGGTCACGCTGCTGGCGACCGACGGCCTGACCGTGCTCAACGACCGGCCGATCAACGCCGAGACCCCGGCGCATCTGCTCGACGACGACGTCACGCCAAACCACCTGCATTTCGTGCGCAACAACGGCGTCATGCCCGAGGTCGAGCGCGGCCGGAGCTGGCATTTCACCATCGAAGGGGCCGTGAACAGGCCCATGACCTTCGACCTCAACAACCTGTCGCGCCAGTTCGAGGCGGTGCAGATGGCGCTGCAGCTCGAATGCGGCGGCAACGGCCGCGCCGGCTTCAATCCGCCGGCCCGCGGCAATCAATGGACAACCGGCGCCATCGGCAATGCGATGTATACCGGCGTGCGCCTGGCCGACGTGCTGGAAGCGGCCGGCGTCAAGCCGGAAGCGGTTTACACGGCGCACTATTCCGCCGACACGCATTTGTCCGGCGATCCCGAGAAGCTGCCGATCTCGCGCGGCATGCCGCTCGCCAAGGCGATGCAGCCGAACACCCTGCTCGCCTTCGCCATGAACGGCGAGCCCCTGCCCCTGCTGCATGGCGGGCCGCTGCGCCTGGTGGCGCCGGGCTGGCCGGGCTCGGTGTCGCAGAAATGGCTCAAGCGCCTCGAGGTGCGCGACCAGGTGCATGACGGGCCGAAGATGACCGGCAAGTCCTATCGCGTGCCCGCGAACCCCGTGGCGCCGGGCACGGATGTCGCCAACGAGGACATGCGCATCATCGAGGCCATGCCCGTGAAATCGCTGATCACGCGACCTCGGACGGGGCTGGAGACCGCACTCGGTGCACCCCTCGCCGTGCGCGGCCACGCCTGGGCCGGCGACCGGGCGGTGAGCGCGGTCGATGTCAGCATAGATTTCGGCGCCTCGTGGCAACCCGCAAGGCTGTCGCCGCCGCCGAACCCTGGCTCGTGGCAGACCTGGAACACCGAGGTCAGCTTCCCGCAGGCGGGCTATTACGAGGTCTGGGCGCGGGCGACCGACGAGGCCGGGCTGATGCAGCCGATGGTCGTGCCCGGTTGGAACCCGCGCGGCTACCTCAACAACAGCTGCCACCGTATCGCCGTCAGCGTCGCATGAGACTGGCCTTGGCGCTGCTACTGCTTGCGGCGCTGCCCGCGCGCGCCAGTGAAGCTGTCCCAGGCCAGGAGACGGTGGAAACGCTATGCATCGCCTGCCACTCCATCGCCATCGTCGCGCAACAACGCCTGTCGCGCTCGGTCTGGGACGAGGTTATGGTCTGGATGGTCGAGGAACAGGGCATGCCCGCGCTTGACGAGGACGAGCTGGCGGCGGTGCTCGATTACCTGACCGAAAACTACGGCCCGGACGTGCCGCGTTAGGGGGCTTCCAGGTGCAATGAAGATGAAATCATGAGCCTTGCCGTCATCGGTGCCGGATTCGGCCGCACCGGCACCGATTCCATGAAAGCCGCCCTCGAGCTGCTCGGCTTCGGACCCTGCCATCACATGAGGGAGGTGCTTTCGAGCGAGGAGCAGAAACGCATCTGGCGCGCCATCGCGGCCGGCGGCGCAGCGAACTGGGACAAGACCTTCGGCGGTTTCAACGCCTGTGTCGATTGGCCAAGCGCCTTCTATTGGCGCCAGATCAGCGGCCACTGGC
Source organism: uncultured Rhodospirillaceae bacterium (assembly GCA_964625645.1). GTDB lineage: Bacteria > Pseudomonadota > Alphaproteobacteria > UBA7887 > UBA7887 > UBA7887. Next base: position 3,605 of record CAZVDW010000856.1, on the reverse strand, counting down.
CGGAGGCGAAGATACTGCTGACCTTGCGCGATTCCGAAGGCTGGTACCGCAGCATGGAGCAGACCATCCTCGCCATGCTCAAGCGCAGCACTGACCCCGAGTCGCTCGGCCTGGCGCTGATCGCCAAACAGGTCTTCGGCGGCAATATCGAAGACCGCGACGCGGTTATCGCAGCCTATGAGCGCAACACGACGGAGGTGCAGGCCGCCTTCGGCCCGGACCGCCTGCTGACCTATCATATTGGCGATGGCTGGCAGCCACTGTGCGCGTTTCTCGGCGTGCCGGTGCCGGACCAGGACTATCCACGGACCAACTCCACCGCCGAGTTCCAGCAAATGACGGCCAACATGACCAACACGCCTTGAGGACCACGCCATGACCGGGATCGACTCACGCCATCTCTTCGACATCCGGATCGGTGTCGAAGCACCACAGTCGCTCGGCGCCACGCCGTTCGGCGAGCGCCGCATCGTCACTCTCACCGGCGGCAGCTTCGAGGGCGAGCGGCTCAAGGGCCGTATCCTGCCGGGCGGCGGCGATTGGCTGCTGGGGCGGGCTGACGGCAGCCTGCAGCTCGACGTGCGCCTGACCTTGGAAACCGACGACAAGGCTTTGATCTACATGACCTATCGCGGCATCCGCCACGGCCCGGACGCGGTCATCGCCCGCCTCAATGCCGGCGAGCCGGTCGATGCGTCGGAATATTATTTCCGCACCACGCCCTATTTCGAGACCGCCGCCGAGCGCTATGCCTGGCTCAACAGCATCTGTGCCGTCGGCCTCGGCGACCGCAAGCCCGATGGCCCGCATTACGCGGTCTACGAGGTCTTGTAGGCTGCCTCAGGCCTTGTCACGAAGTCAGGTGACAGTCGCGAAACTTAAAGTAGCAGTAGTCGCTACTCGGCGGCGATCAGCTCCAGCCACTCGCTCCAGCGGGGCTCGCCGCCGGCATAGCCGACGCGCACGCGGTAGGGGCCGTTGGGCACCACCCAGGTCCGCCAATAACGGCGCTCGATGGCGCCGAAGTCGTAGACCGTGCCATGTACGGGAATCTCGCCAGCCAGCCAGCCGGCGCCGTCGCGATAGCGATAGGCGAGCACGTAGTCGGCCTCGGCCGGACCCTGCCATTGCAGCAGGAAACGGCCGCCGATACGGTCATAGCCGAAGACACCGCTGGCGGACGGGCGCAGCCAGCGGGGCCTCGGGCCCGTGCCGGCGACGGCGAATACGTCGCCTGACGGCAGACCCTGCGCACGCTCGTCTGCAAGGCCCGCCAAGAGCCTGGCGACGGCCTCCGGATTGGCGGCGGCAACATTCCTACGCTCTCCGGGATCGGCCTCGAGATCGTAAAGCGCCGGCCCCTCGCCGGGCTCGCTGACATGCAATTTCCAGCGCCCCTCGCGACGGGCGTAGATCATGGCCGAAGGACTGTCGGGCTCGGGCTCGGAATAGCCGGCGCGGCTGGTGACCGCGTTCCATGCCCGCGAGCGCGGCAGGCGCCGCAGATCCGCGCCCTGCAAAGCCTGCGGCAGCGGCTGGCCGAGCAGGGCCAGCAACGTCGGCATGACGTCGCGATGATCGCTGGCTCTGTCGACGACGCTGCCCGGCGGCGGGCCGGAAACCCCGGGCGGCAGGAAGAGGATCAGCGGCAGCCGCACCAGCTCCTCGTGCAGATGCCCGGCAAGCGTGGTCGAGGCGTGCCCCACCTCGCCCCGCTCCAGCAGCTCCTCGCCATGATCGGCGGTGACCACGACAATGGTGTTTTCGTCCAAGCCGCTCTCTTCCAGCGTCTCCCAAAGGCTCGCGAACCAGGCATCGAACTCGGCAATACCGGCTTCGTACAGGGCTCTGATCGCCGGCCGCTCATCGGTCTCGAAGACCACCGTTCCGGTCTCCAGCCGGCCGCGTCGGCGCAAGGCCGCAAAGCGCGCATCGGCCTCACGCCCAGGCGGCAACAGGGCCTGCCAATCGACGTCAAAGTCCGCGCTCGGGCGATAGGGCAGATGGCTGTGGAGATAGTGGTACCAGAGGAAGAACGGCTCGCCGCTGGCGGCGCGCGCCCGCAACCAGTCGTGTGGCTGCTGGCCAATCTCGCCGGCCACGCCCTCGCGCCCCAGCCCCAGCTGGTTGAACAGGGGAATGCGCATGAAGGCCTGGAGACCGGTCACGCGCCAGCCCTCATCCGCCAGATTTTCTAGGGGAAGTTCTTCTTTTTCATCAATTACTTGTCCGCGACTCTGAATGTTATGCTGGAATGGAGACAGCCCGGTCAGCAGGGTCAGAACATTGGTTCCGGTCCAGGCCGACACCGCGCGATGGGCGTCGTAGCGGATGCCTCTTGCGGCCGCCAGCCGCAGAAGCCCGGGCGCCGCGGCGATGGCATCCGCGCGCCAACTTTCAACGCTGAGCACCAGCACGTTGAGCGGCGCCTGTCGCTGTCGCTGCTGGCTCTCGCGCCCTACCACGGCGAGGACGACAAGCAGGCCGGCCACGACCAACCATGGCAGGGCCCGGCGCAGCACGCCGCTCAATCCGAGGGGTCGAGTTTCAGCGAGGCCGAGTTGAGGCAGTAGCGCAAGCCGCTTGGCGCCGGGCCATCGTCGAAGATATGCCCGAGATGGGCATCGCAGCGCCCGCACATCACTTCCGTGCGGATCATGCCATAGCTGGTGTCCCTCTCGGTCGCCACCGGCGCATTGGCGATGGACTGGGTGAAGCTCGGCCAGCCGGTGCCGGAATCGAACTTATCCGCCGCATCGAACAACGGCTCGTCGCAACAGATGCAACGATAGACGCCAGGCGTCTTGGTGTCCCAATAGATGCCTGTAAAGGCGGCCTCGGTCCCCTTCCGGCGCGCCACCTCATACTGCTCCGGCGTCAGCCGGCGCCGCAGCTCGGCAGCATCCAAACCGTGGGTCTTCGCGTCATCGGCCATCGTCACCTCCACCTCTTGCCATGGCGCCATTGTGACGCCTGGCGGGCGGCTAGTGAAGTGTCGCGCGACGCTGTGGCGAGTCCGGCTTGTGGTCGCGGATGACATCGCACACGCCAAGCCAGAATGCCGCTTCTTCCGGCGCCTGGGCGCGCATCGAACGGCTGGCGGACAGGGCGGCGAGACCAAGCGCCGCCGGCCCGTGCTGACGAATCAAGGTGTCGGCGGCGCTGCGCATGGCCGGCGGCAGGGTGGTTTCGGAGAGATTCTGGATCACTTGTGGGACTCCCGAGAGGCGTTTCGCCAAAGGGGAAGCATCATTCGTGCCACTGTCCGGCCATGCGTTTGTGCGGTTTTTTGGCCGCAACACAGACCATTGGGCGGCAATTCCTGCCGCCGAGGGGACTAAAGGGATCATCCCTGCAGATACTAGTGGAAACCCCAGTAAGAAGCCCTATATACTGGCATAGCGGGTAGACTAAGGAGGACCGTCATGGACGCCTTCACGCAGGATTTGATGTTTCGCATCGCGGCGCCTGTTCTTTCCGTCGCAAATCCAGAATCGATGTTCTATTGGCCCTATCTGGCGAGCGGCCTGGCGCTGGCGGTTGTTATCTACGTCGCCGCGCGTTGGCGCGCCGGCTTCACGGTCTCACGCATGTTTCGCGACGCC
>CAZVDW010000855.1:0-6810 GCA_964625645.1 uncultured Rhodospirillaceae bacterium | reverse complement strand
TACGGGTTTGATGAATAAGGCGGGATCAGTTCGTTGTTGACGAGCCGTTGCAGGGCGTCGTTGAGCTCGTTGTCTCCTAGCGGCGAAACGGCGGCCAAGAGCTCATAAGCGAACTCTCTGCCGATACAAGCCCCAAGCTGGGCCACCTCTTTGACCGGCGCCAGCCGATCGAGGCGCGCCATCAGCGAATCTTGCAGTGTCTCGGGGATGGCGTTCGCGGTCTCGGCGCCGGTCTCGATCACCGTCTTGGTCAGCTCCTCGACAAACAGAGGCACGCCGTCGGTCTTGCCGACGATCTGGTCGAGCACTTCGTCTGGCAGCGGCTTGTCCGACACCCGCACGACCATCGCAGCCGCGTCCGCACGGCCCAAGCGGGTCAGCGCCAGCGGCGCTACGTGGCCCTGGCCGGTCCAGGGCGGCTCGTACTCCGGGCGGTGGGTGATGACCGCGAGCACCTTGTGTCCGGCGACCATCGGTACCAACAGATCCAGCAGCTCCTGACTCGTGGGGTCGATCCAGTGGGCGTCCTCGAAGACGACAAGCACCGGCGCATCTTTTGCCAGCGCCGTCACCTGTTCCGCCAGCACCCGCAGCGTTTCTTCCTTCTGCTTTTGCGGGCTCATGCCGAGGGCGGGATAGCGGTCTGTCGGCAGGGACAGCAGTGACGCGACAAGGGCGTTGGGCAGGACGGCGTCAAGCTTGTCGAGCTTCTGGTCGGCGGTATCGTTGCGCTGGAAGTTGGCCGCCCGCTCCAGCTGCTCGATGACCGGATGCAAAGCCGAGTTGGTGTGATACGGACTGCATTGGTAGCGCAGGCGCGTGTGGGGCTCCTCAGCAACGCGTTCGCGGAGCGTCTGCGTAATGCGGCTTTTGCCGATGCCGGGCTCGCCGCTGAGCACGATGACTTGGCCTTCGCCGGCCTTCGCCTGTTCCCAGCGCGCCATCACCATGACCATCTCCGCCTCGCGGCCGACCAGCGGGGTCAGGTGCTGATGCTGCGCTTCGAAGCGGCCTTCGGTGGTGGCGAGGCCGGTGATGCGATGCGCGGGCACGGGCTCGACGATGCCCTTGAGTGCCTGCGCGCCAAGATCGATGACGTCGAACGTCCCGCCGAGCAGGCGCCGCGTCGAAGGCCCGATGACGATCTTATCCGGCCCCGCCAAGCCTTGCAGGCGCGCGGCGAGGTTCGGTGTTTCGCCCACTGCCAGCTTGGGCACAGACGCGTCGCCGGCCCCTGTCTCGCCCACAACGACAGCGCCCGTGGCGATGCCGATGCGAACCTGCAGCTCCATGGCTTTCACCGCTTCAACGATTTCCAGGCCCGCTCTGACAGCTCGCTCAGCGTCGTCCTCATGGGCCTGGGGCCAGCCGAAATAGGTCATCAGGCCATCGCCGAGATACTGCGCGACGTGGCCCTCGTAGCGCTCTATGACGCTGCCGCAGGCCTTCTGGTAGCTCTGCATGAGGCTGCGCAGGTCCTCGGGGTCGAGCTGTTCCGATAGGGCTGTCGAGCCGACCAGATCGCAGAACATCACGGTGATCTGGCGCCGCTCGGCCTCGCGCGGTCTGGGAGAGGGGGGGGTGCGGCTCTGCCGTGGGCGCGTCAACCGCGCCCAGCTCCGAGATGGCCCTGAGGATCTTGCGGCGCGGGCCGATGGGAAGGCCCATCTCCTTGAGGTCGCCTTCGGTGACGTCCGCCAGGGCCTCAAGGTCGATCTCCTGGGCGGCGAAGGCCTCGGCGTGCTGAGCGAGGCCCAAGCCTTCCAGCCAGCCTCTGATTGCCCCCGGTACCGTTCCATCGGCCATGGTGTCGCCCCCTAACCCCCGCGAGAGAGACCGTCAGCTTACACCTTGCGACCCCGCCTTGCACAAGCCCCCGCCAAGCGGCAGGCGCATGATCTCGGAAAAGGGCACCCCGGCCTTGGCTTGCCGGCAGAGCGAGATCGTATCGATGGTCACGTGCTGCCCCACCAGCGGCGCCAAATGCTGCCGCGCCTGGGCAAGCCAGGCCGCGTCGGGCTCGGCTGCAAATGGCCCGGCCAAGGTCATGTGAAAGCGGGTATCGCGGCCGACCCAGGGATAGCCCCATTGCCGCGCATTGTGGCGCTGGCGCGGCGACAACCCGGCCCAATGCCGGCGGGCTGGTGCGCGAAAGGGGTCGAGGCCGACCACCAGCCTTTGCGCCAGCGCCGCGACGGCCGGGCAGGGGGCGGCGGGCATCAGGGCCAGATAGCGGCCCATGGCGACCACCTCCAGGCCCGGCAGCGCCACGAGCCCAAGGCGCCTGGCCAACCGCCGGGCGCTCAGGCGCAGCCCCGCCGCCGTCGCATCGTCGCGCAGGCGAAACGGTGCCTTCAGGGTGGCGTGGAAGCCATAGCGCTGCGGCGAGGCCAGATATGGTGCCCGGTCATGGCCGGCAAACCAGCTCTGCCCGAGCCGCCCCAGCAGCCCGTCAGGCTCGGGCACGAAATAGACCGCCCAGCGCTCTTCCGATCGTCGCGTCATGGCGGGCATGCTAACCGCTTTGCATTGCGCCGTCGGTGGGTATGATGCGGCATCTGCCGAGGGGAGGACTTACTATGGCCAAGATCGAGCGCTTCATGGTTCCGGGTCAGCACGAGCCGGTGAGCCATTACTGCCACGCCACGCGCGCCGGCGACCGCATCTGGATTTCCGGCAGCGTGGGAATTGCCGAGGACGGCAGCATTCCCGCCGACACCGTCGGCCAGTTCGAAGTCGCCATGCAAAATCTGGATACGGTGCTGCGGGCGGCCGGCGGCGCGCGCGACCAGGTCACCAAGGTGGTGGTCTATCTCACCGACATCAACGACCGCGAGCGCATCAATCCCATCCGCCAGCGCTATTTCGGCGATGCCCGCCCGGCCTCGACCCTGGTCGAGATCAGCGCCTTGGTGTTGCCCGAGCTGAGCGTCGAGATCGAGGCCGAGGCGGTCGTGGAGGACACGGCATGAAGACCTTGGTTCCGGCCGTTGTCGCGGCGTTGCTCGTGGCAGCGCCCGTGCTGGCGCAGGTTTCGCCCGAGTTGCAGAGCGCCTTCGACGAGGGGCGTTTCCTCGAAGCGGCCGATCTCGGCGAGGCGGCCGCGACCTCGGCCTCCCTTGCCATGGCGGCGGAATCCCTTGCCCTGCACGGCTATTACCTGGCGGCGGAGGACGACAAGCAGGCGCTGTTCACGCGCGCCGTCGGGCTTGCCGAGCGCGCCGTGGCGCAGGATGCAGCCAACCCCCAGGCCCACTTGCAGCATTCCCACGCCATGGGCCGCTATGCCCAGACCATAGGCGTCGTCGAGGCGCTCAGCGACGGCTATGCCGGGCTCACCCGCGATGCCATGGACAACGCCCTGGCGCTCGACCCGGACATGGTGCCGGCGCTGTTGAGCCTCGGCGCCTGGCACGCCGAGATCGTCGCCGCCGCCGGCAGCCTCATGGCCGGCATGATGTATGACGCCGACGAGGAGCAGTCGCTGGCCGCCTTCGAGAAGGCCTATGCCCTGGCGCCCGAGAGCAACGGCGTCAACCTCGAATACGCCATCGGCCTGACCCTGCTCGACGACGACTACTGCCCCCAGGCGAGGGACCTGCTCAACGCCGCCGCCACCCTGCCGGCCAACAACGCCTACGAGGAGATCGTCACCGACCAGGCCAAGCTGCGCCTCGCCGAGCTCGAGTGCGACGACTGAGGGTGCGAGCGGGAGGGGTGAAATGGGCTTATTCGGCAGCTCGAAGAGGGAAGACCCTCTTGATAGGGTGTTCAATACGTACGAGGCGGTATGCGGCGTCTTATTGAGCGTCGTTGCAAGCGACGGAGACGTTGCCGACGACGAGCTTGATGGGCTCGTTTTCGTTGTGAACCGCCACCCCATTTTTGCCGATCAGTCTGTCCCTGACTTCGAAAAGATGATTGAAGAGCAGTTCTCGATTCTGGCGGAGCATGGTTGGGAGGTGCTGATCGAGAAAGCGGCGTCACATGTGCCGTCCAAGGTGAGTGGCACGGTCTTCGCTCTGGCTGTCGATTTTGTCATGACAGGTGATCAGTCTAGAAGTGACGAAGAGAGCCTCATCGAGTCATTGCGAAGAATGCTGAGAATTGGTGAAGCCGAGGCCAAAGCTGTTATCCAGGTGATGGCGTTAAAGAACGGGATTTAGGCTGCTCACCGCCGCCGCCAGGAACGCCTACGAGGAGATCGTCAGCGAGCAGGCCAAGCTGGGCCTCGCCGAGCTCGAGTGCGACGACTGAGGGGAAATCGGCTGGGAGGGCTGGGGGCACGGCTAACCGCCCGGCCTCAGGCGCTAGGCGACTGGGGTTGGGCGGCAGTTATGTGCCCAAGCTGAGCAAGCGTATTGACAATCGTTATACCCGCTAAAATTGGGTGACTGTCACCCAACGAGCAGGACGCGGCAAGCGGTCTACGAGGTGCTGTAGCTCAAAGGAACTGCCACAGCCCTTCCCGTACGGCCGTCGCCAAGCCGACCACAAAGGCGGCGCCAAGCAGCGTCAATACAAAGATCAAGAGCAATAGAGGCGCCGACACTCTGGCCGGCGCCTCGTCTTCGCTTTGAGCTAACTTGGGAGGTCGCTCGTCGCAGACATCGTCTTTTCCGCGGTCATGTGGTGACGCACTCACGAAGGCCATAGCTTTGTCGCCTCGTCCGGATCGCCGATATCTCACGGCGACCTATACCCACACCGACTTAGGATATCAAGCAATATCTTTTTTAATATCAATATGTTACCATATATTTTAAAAGTGAAATCGCAGCAAATCAACCAACCCCATGGCGCATAGGAACCAGCTGATTCATGGCCACCCGGAATTCACTCACAGAATTCAACACGCCTCTCCCCTTGACAGATTTGGTTGATATGAACCAATTTGCCAGCATTCGCACTGCATACCGACGGGAAACATGACCGCAGTCCGCTCACTCCGCAGCTTGCAGCTGATCCACGGCCTGGCGCTGGTGCTGCTGGTCGGCATCACCGGTGTCGCCGGCACGGTGGGGCTGGTGCTGAGCGAGCGCTGGTCGGCGGAAGCCTTGCGCATCGACAGTCTGCTGCGCCTCGCCGAGGAAGCGCGCGGCGATCTCTATCGCCAGACCAAGGAGGTCTTCGACTACCACTTTCTTGGCGATCCCGACGCGGCCGAGGAATATCGCGCCTATGGCGAGGCCCTGGCGGCGAAGCTGGCGGAGCTCGATCGCCTGGCCCGGGAGCCCGGAGAGAAGGCGGCCGTGGCCGGCCTGTTGTCCGCCCAGGCGGCGGCGCGCCTCGATGCGGATGCCATCATGGCGCGCCAGGCCGGCAGTTTCGGCGAGGCGGAGAAGCTGGCGCTGTTCGATACCGAGCTCGAGGTCGGCAGCCTCGCCGCCGTCGATGCCGCCCTGGACGCGGCGGCGGCGGAGTTCATCCGGGCGCGTAACGATCTCGCGCGGCGCGTCTCGCGGCTCTCAAGCATCGCCTTGATAGTGCTGCTGCTTGCCGTGGTCGCGGCGGCGGCGCTGCTGCTGTTCGCGCGCGGCTTTTTGCAGCGCGCCTTCGTCGCACCGCTGTCGGAGCTGCTGCGCGCGCTCACCGCCTTCGGCGCCGGGCGCCTGGAACACCCTGTCGAGGAGCGCGGCGCGGCCGAGATGGTGACCCTGCAGCGCGCCATCAATGCCATGACCGAGGAAGTGGCGGAAGGCCGCGCCGCCCTGGTGCGCGGCGAGAAGCAGGCGGCGCTGGGCGCCCTGGTGCCGGTGATCGCGCACAATATCCGCAATCCCCTGGCCAGCATCCGCGCCACCGCCCAGGTGCTTCCCGAGGCGCCTGACGAGGCGGCCAAGAGCAAGGCCACCAAGGACATCATCGGTGCGGTGGACAGGCTCAACGCCTGGCTGACCTCGCTGCTCTCATACCTCGACCCCGGCGGCGCCCACCGCAAGGCGGGCCGGGTGGCGGACTGCGCCGACACCGCGCTTTCCCTGCTCGCGGCCAAGCTCGACGAGAAGGGCGTCACGGTGACGCGCCAGGCTTGGCAGGACGGCGGCGAAGTGTCGCTCGATGCCAACCTCATGGAACAAGCTATCTACGGCCTGCTCGTCAATGCGGCGGAAGCCTCGCCGCGGGGCGGTCGCCTGGAGCTGAGAGCGGGCGGCGACGGAACGCTGAGCTGGCTCTCGATCAGCGACCATGGCTCGGGGCTGCCTTTCGCGCCCAGCGCCGACGGCGCCATTCCCGGCCCCACCACCAAAGCCTGGGGCAGCGGCCTCGGCATCCCCTTCGCCTACAAGATCTGCGAGCTGCACGACGGCAGCCTGAGCTTCGACGAGGTCGAAGGCGGCGGCACCCGCGCCACCATCTCGCTGCCGGCGCTGGCGCCATGAGCGGCGCGGCGATCCTCGTCGTCGACGACGAGATCCCATTCGCCGAGGCGGTGGCGCTGCGTCTCGGGCGCGACGGCCACAGGGCCAGTGTCGCCGGCACGCTCGGCGCCGCACGGGCGCATCTGGCAGAAGCGGAGACCGATCTGGTGCTGCTCGACATGCGCCTGCCCGACGGCACCGGGCTCGATCTGCTGAACGAGATATCAGACCTCTCCGTGGTCGCGGTGACGGCCTTCGGCGATCTCGACAATGCCGTCGAGGCCATGAAACGCGGCGCCGTGGACTATTTGCGCAAGCCGCTGGACCTCGACGAGCTGGCGCTGGTCGTCGAGCGGGTGCTGAAATCGCGCGAGTTGCGCCGCCGGCTCGACTATTCGGCCGAGCGCGAGGCCCATGCCGGCGCCGGCACGGCGCTCTTGGGCGAAAG
>CAZVDW010000854.1:0-6161 GCA_964625645.1 uncultured Rhodospirillaceae bacterium | reverse complement strand
ACCGAGGACATCATCACGGCGCTGTCGCGTTTCCAGGAAATCGGGGTGATCGGACGCAACACCACCTTTCAATACAAGGGCCAGGCAGTGGATGCACGGGCGATTGGCGAGGACGTCGGCGCCAGCCATGTGCTTGAAGGCAGTGTTCGTCGCCTGGAAGGGCGCGTTCGGGTGACCGCGCAGCTTCTCGACACCATGAACGGCACTCACCTCTGGGCCGAGACTTTCGACAGTGACCTGACCACGGGCGACATATTTGAAATCCAAGACCAAGTGACGAGCTCGGTGGCCAGCATCATCGGTGGCGCTCACGGCGTCATTGCACAACGCGCCGCGGAGGTGGCGATGCGGGATGAAACGCGGAGCCTGCAAAGCTATGAATGTGTCCTGCTGAAAATTCACTACGAGTACCACACCTCGCGGAAAACCCATTCGCGCGCATTCGAATGCCTTATGGATACGGTGGAGCGCGATCCCGATTACGCGGATGCCCAAGCCGCGCTCGCCTATCTGGCGGCGGAAGCCTATGGCGGCTTCTTCGCCGATCCCGACATTCCGCCCGAGCAATATCTGGAGATTGCGCTCGGCGCCGGCCGCCGCGCGGCGCGGATCGAGCCCTTCAACGCCAAGGCCAGATGGACGTTGGCCTATGTCGAGTTTCTCAGCGGTGACGTCGCGGCCTTTCTCAAGAACGCCGAAAAGGCGATCGAGCTCAACCCCAACGATTCCGACGTCAAGGGCGGCGCCGGCACTCTGTTGGCTTTCGCCGGGGAGTACGAGCGCGGGCGCCAGCTCATCGAGGAAGCGATCCGCCTCAATCCCTACCATCCGCACTGGTGGCTTTTCGGCACTACCATGGCCCACTTGATGAGCGGTCGCACAGACCTTGCCCTCGACGCCATATTGAAGACTGCCGACGAAGAGAATCACTGGCAGTACATATGGCGGGCGATCGTCTACGCCGAGCTGAACAACATCGCCGACGCCGAGGCAGCGATTGGCAATCTGTTGGCCTTGCGACCTAGCTACACGATCGCAGAGTATCGCGCGGAAGCCGGGTATTGGAACTGCACGCCCGAATTCATCGCGTTGGGAGCTGATGCCTTGCGCAAGACCACCTTGCCCGAAGGCACGAATTAGGCAGTGTTACAATGAGACACTTTACTTATATATAAGAAATTGAAATTATTGCGAAATTACCGAAATAATAGGTAACTGGCACCAATTGTATGCACCAATCAGCGCAGTTTCACGATGGTGAACAGCTCGGTGTAGTCGCGGTAGAGCAGGAGCAGGGCGTTGTCTGTTTCCTGGGCGGCGAGCATGCCTGCGAGCGCCGCCGGGCTGTCGATGGGGGCTTGGTCGAGCTCGACCAGCACGTCGCCGGCCAGCAGGCCCTCGCGGGCGGCGACGCCGGCCGGGTCGAGGGCGGTGACCACGACGCCGCTGACGGCCTGGCTGATGCGATAGCGGGCGGCGAGCGGCGCCGTTATCTGCGATACCGAGAGCCCGATCGCGGGTAGCTCGGCCGTCTCGCCCTCGGCCGGGCGGCCCGAGGCATAGGTCAGGCGGCGGCCGGCCGGGATCCACGGCCCGGCATAGTCGGGCAGGGCGAAGCGCGCGCAGAGCGGCGAGCCGCCGCGCTGGCAATAGCTGACGCCGTCGCCGGCCATGGCGGCAAGCGGCCAGAGCACGGCGATCACCAGCAATATTATCCGGGGAAGACCCCCCACCTGTCCCGCCTCCGTTCCATGTCCGGCGCCGGCCGCCAGGGCTTGAGCCCTTTTATCTGCGCGCCGCGCTCGACGTTGAGCACGTGGTGATAGAGCGCGGCATCGATGCGCGCGGTCTCGGCGACATTGATGGTCATCGCCTCGACACGGCCGCGCACGCTGCCGGCGATATCCACCACATGCGCCCGTATGGAGCCGTCGATCTCCGCTCCCTCCGCCACCGCGACCCGGCGTGCGCTGAGCTCGCCATCGAGCGCGCCGCCGATGATCACATCCACATTGCCGCCCAGGCGGCCGCTGACCTTGAGGCCGGCGGCAATCAACGTCGCCGCGCCGTCGGCCGGCGGCAAAGCGCCACCGCCATCCGATTTTCTGCGCCGCACGGTGGCGCTCTGCCCGCTGCCTCAGCCTGCCTTCTGGCTCGTGCCCTTGGCGCCGCCGCTTGCGGGGGCCTCGGCCTTCTTGGCGCCGCCGCCCTCGACGGTCTTGAGCTTGGAGACCGTCGAGCCGCCGGCCTTGCTGCGGCGGCATTGGCCGTCGAGCATGGCGCCTTCCTCGATGGCCAGCTTTTCGTAAAAGACGTCACCGATCATCTCGCCACTCTCGGCGATGCGCACCGAGCGCGCGGTGACCTTGCCTTCGACCACGCCAAGGATGTGCACGGTCTCGACATTGATGGCGCCCATCACGCGGGCGCCCGGGCGCACGGTGAGGCCGTGCCCGGCGATATCCCCCTCGACGGTGCCGGCAATAACCACGTCGCCTTCACTTTCCAAATTGCCGACCACTGTGAGGCCGGTACTGATCAGCGATGCCTCCGCCTGCGCGCTCGTGGCGGCAGCCGGCGGCTGTCCGAGATTGCTGTCGCTCATGGGCACACCCCTGCTTGCAGGCTCCTCTGTCTTGTTGAACATGCGAATCCTCCCGATTTCCTTATTATCGAGGATTAGACGCCCGTCGGCGGTGCGGCGCAAGGGTGCTTGCGTCGTCTCGATGGGGCTGGCACCTTCCGCAGCCCCCGCATAGAGAGGCCCGTGATGTCCTTCGAAAGCCTTACCTTCGAGAAACTGGTGGCCCGCCCGGTGGTGCTGAAATTGCAGCGCCCGCCCGTGGCGCGCATCGCGACGATCACCGAATGGCCGCTGATCCTGATCGACCTGCGGACCCGCGAAGGCGTCACCGGACGCGCCTATCTCGAGCCCTATGTGGTCAAGGCGATGCGCTATCTGGTACCGGCGCTGGACGACATGAGCGAGCTGCTGGCGGGCCGGCAGGTGGCGCCGACCGAGCTTTACCAGGCGGCCCGCAAGTCCCTGCATTTCGTCGGCTATGGCGGGCTTGCCATGATCGCCGCCTCGGGCCTCGACATGGCCGCCTGGGACGCCTTGGCACGGGCTGCCGGGGTGCCGCTCTGCACCCTGCTCGGCGGCTCAACCGGGCCGGTGCGCGCCTATAACAGCAACGGCCTCTGGCTGAAGGATCCCGCGGCAGTCGCGGCCGAGGCCGTCGAGCTGCGCGACGAAGGCGGCTTCAAGGGCCTCAAGCTGCGCCTGGGGCGCGAGAACCCGGCCGACGACGACGCCACCCTCGCCGCCGTGCGCGACGCGGTGGGCGAGGACATGCGCCTGATGGTCGATTTCAACCAGGGCCTCGACATGGCGGAGGCCTTGGAGCGCTGCCACCGCCTCGACGACCAAGGGTTGGCCTGGCTCGAAGAGCCCGTGGTCTACGAGAATTATGGCGGCTATGCCAAGCTCGCCGCCGAATTAAAGACACCGCTGCAGATCGGCGAGAACTTCTACGGCCCGCGCGACATGGCCATGGCGCTGGAAATGAAAGCCTGCGATCTGGTGATGCCCGATTTCATGCGTATCGGCGGCGTCACGGGCTGGCTGCAAGCCGCCGGCATCGCGGCCGGCGCCGGCATTCCCATGTCGACGCATCTCTATCCGGAGGTCGCCGCCCATGTCATGCGCGTTACCGAGACCGCCCATTGGCTGGAGTGGCAGAGCTGGGTCGACCCGCTGCTGCAAGAGCCCTACCGCCTCGCGGACAGCGAATTGCTTATCCCGGATCGGCCCGGCCTCGGCCTGGACTGGAACGAGGATGTGGTGCGAGCCAACCTCCACGAAGGCTAAAGGAAGCCAGTCATGAGCCGTTTCGGAATGCTGTGCCTGGCAGCGGCCATTGAAACGATAAATCTGCGAAGCTGGGTTGCGCCGGATTAGGCGGTGGTTGTGCCGGCAACAGCGTTGGCGACGAGGGCGCGGGTGTGGGCCAGCTCGTCTGACAGGCGCTGGTCGATGTCGCGGATCGAGTCCGAGCCCACGGTCAGGTCCTCGCCGATGAAGCCGCGGTGCTTGACGGGCACCCGATAGAGGTTCTCGAACGACAGATAGCCGTCATAGCCGATGCGCGCGAGCGCCGCGATGGCCTCGCCCCAATCCAGCGCTCCTGACGCCAGCTCGTCGAAGCGCCAGCGCCAGCTGCCATCGGGCAAGGGCTCCCAGCGCGTGTTCTTGACGTGCACGTGGTCGATATACGACCTGAGAATATCGACGCTCATCTGCAGGTCCATGCTGCCTTCGATGACCATGTTGCCGGGATCCCAGATCACCCCGATAAGGCCGGGATCGCACTCGCCGACCAGCTCGCGCGCCGTTGCCGGGCTACAGGCGATGGTGCCGAAATGGACCTCGATGAGGCCCTTGACGCCACTGCCGTCGAGCAGGCGCTGGGCGCCCGCCAGCTTGGCCTTGGTGGCATCGAGAATGGCGCGGTAGCCCAGCGCCTTGTCGTAGCGCCCGCTGAAGAAGCGGAAGCGTTCGCAGCCCATGCCCTGGGCGCCGGCGGTCATGCGGCGGATGTCGTCGTCGTCGTCGGGCTCGACGAAAGTGGTGAGGCTGGCGACGGCAATGCCCTGCGCGTCGCACAGCGCCTTGATGCGCGGCGCCTCCTTGTCGATCGTTGCCTTGGCAAAATGGTACTCGCCATTGACCCGCCACTCGACGCCGTCATAGCCGTGCCGGGCCAGGGTCTCGACGATCTCTTCAGGCTTGAGCTCGGGCAGCACGCCGCTGCAGACGCTGTATCTCACAGCTCGACCCGCTTGGCTTTTTGCTCGTAATGCTCGGGGTCGATGAGGATGCCGGGATTGAGCAGGTTGTCGGGATCGAGATGATGCTTGGCCGCGGCAAGCGCATCGGCGAACAGCTCCGGGCGCTGATGGTCGTACCACGGGCGATGGTCGCGGCCGACCGCGTGGTGGTGCGTGATGGTGCCGCCATTGGTCATCAATGCCTCCGATGCCGCCTGCTTTATCTGCCGCCAGTGGTCGAGCATGACGTGCACGTTGCTCAAGGCATGGAAGGTGAAATAGGGCGCCGGCCCGTCCGGGTAGGCATGGGTAAAGCGGCAGGTCACCAGACCTTCATGGCCGGTCACGCGGCGGATCGCATCCTCCGTCGCCGCCTTGACGTTGGCGTGGAACTCGGCGAAGCGGTCCCAGGTGATGGCGGTCTCGAAGGTGTCCTGGATGACGCCGCGCGAGATCACGGCCTCGCGGTAATAGGGCATGCGCATGAAGGCATTTCGCCAACGCCCGGCAGCCCCCGACCTGTGGCCCTCGCCACTGCTCTCCTCGGGCACGCTGCCGCCGTGGTCACGGGCGCATTCGAGCGCCCGCTCCATCCACGGCCCGACCTCGTGGTCGGCGGATTCGAAGGCCAACACCACGAGATGGGCGCTACCGTCGCCGGCACGGCTCATGGCCGCCTCGTTGGCATCGACCAGCCGGCAGTTGCTGGGAAACAGTCCGGCCTGGGATACCGCGCGCACGGCCTCGGCGGCCTTGTGGAAGTCGTCGAACTCAACGGCGGTGCCGGCGCGGAATGTGGGCCGGTCCTGGAGACGCATCCAGGCCTCGGTGATAATGCCGAGAATGCCCTCGGAGCCGATCATCAGGCGATCCGGGCTGGGCCCCGCCCCCGAGCCCGGCAGGCGCCGGGACTCCATGATGCCGGCGGGCGTCACCGTGCGCAGGTTTTCGACGAAATCGTCGATATGGGTATAGAGCGTGGCGTAGTGACCGCCGGAGCGCGTGGCGATCCAGCCTCCCAGGGTCGAGAACTCGTAGGATTGCGGGAAGTGGCGCAACGTCAGCCCGTGGGGTTTCAGCGCCGCATCCAGCGCCGGGCCGAATATGCCGGCCTGGATGCGCGCCGCCCGCGACGTCTTGTCGACCTCGAGAACCTGGTCCAGCTTGCGCAGGTCGATGGTCAGCCTGTCGCGGTCGCTGCCGTGATCCTCGTGCTCGATACCGCCGACCACCGAAGAGCCGGCCCCGAACGGCACCACCGCCAGGCGGGCCTGAGTCCCCCAATCGAGAAAATCGATAACCTGCTGCTCGGTCTCGGGATAGGCGATCAC
>CAZVDW010000853.1:0-1981 GCA_964625645.1 uncultured Rhodospirillaceae bacterium | reverse complement strand
AAACGACGCCGGCAGATGGGCGATGGCATAGGCGGCGAGCCCCTGGCCGAGCACATGGGCCAAGAGCGCCAGGCCGATCAGCATCGACCAGCCGAACAGGCTGGCGGCGACGAAGCCATCGCCGGTGAGAAGCGCCGCCAGCAGCATGCCGGGCAGGCTGAACAAGCCGCTCCAGAACATGATGGCGCCGGCCGGCAGGTTGGCGCGCAGATGCTTGATGGTGAGCAGATAGCCGCCGTAGAAAAACGCCGTCAACACGCCGAGCCCGTCGCCGAGCAAACTCCCGCTTTGGCCAAGCGAACTGGCGCCCATGATCAGCGCGGTGCCGGCCATGGCGAGCACCAGACCGGCCATGAATCCCAGTGTCAGGCGCTCGCGGAACAGCAGCCAGGCGCCGAGCGAGATGATCGGCGTCGAGAGATGGGCGAGGAAGGTGGCGTTGGCGACGCCGCTCATGCGGATCGAGCTGTGCCAGGACACCAGGTCGCCGGCGAAGAACAGACCGGTCAGCGCCAGCAGCCACCAGTCGCTCAGCTTCAGTTTGCGCGGCGCCACAGGTTCCTGGCGCCGCTCCAGCAGCATCCAGGCCGAGAGCGCCGGCAGGGCGAACAGCGCGCGGTAGACCGCCGTCACGCTCGGCCCGACCTCGCTCACCTGCACCAGAAGGGGAGAGAAGGAAATGACGAGGATTCCGATGGCCAGCGCCGGCAAGCCGAAACGGGCAGTTGGGGAGATACGCATGCGCTGTTATACGTAAGCAGGGGCGGATACGACACGGTAATCCACCGTACAATCCGCATAGCATAGGGGAGCAGGGAAATGGACGAGCAGACACGGACCGAACTCGAAGCGGCGGCGTTTCGCGGACTCACCGAATATCTCCGCAAACGCACCGATGTGCAGAATATCGACCTCATGAATCTGGCCGGCTTCTGCCGCAATTGCCTGTCCAAATGGTATTTGGCGGCGGCCGAGGAGCGCGGCGTCGAGCTCGACTATGACGAGGCGCGCGAGGCGGTCTACGGCATGACTTACGGCGAGTGGAAGGAAAATCACCAGACCGAGACGACGCCCGAGAAGCTGGAGCAATTCAAAGCCGAAGCCGACAAGCACGCTTTTTAGTAACGATCAAAATCCTCTTCCCCACGGCGTATCCTGTGGGAAGAGGGCTGGGGAGATGGGGCAAACTTAGCGCGCGGGAGCGCGCTTTCCGCGCGCCGCAGACTCGATCAACGGTCAGAGTGAGCTGGTTCCAATTAAGGTGACAGTATACTTAATTATCATTTCCAATCATGGCCAGTTTTCATAGCTGAGCATGAATAATTAAGTATACTGTCACCTTAATTACTGTCACCTTAATTACTCGCTGGCGCTTCGCCTAGAACTTCTCTACCCAGGGCCGGAGATCCACATCGAATGCCCAGCTGCTGCGATTCTGCGTGTGCAGTTGCCAATAGGTCTCGGCGATATCGTCGGGCGCCAGCAGGGCGTCGGGCGGGCGCTCGGCCGCGAGATGGGCGTAGCGCTCGGAATATATTTGGCCGTCGATGATGACATGGGCGACATGGATGCCCTCTGGCCCCAACTCGCGCGCCATCGCCTGGGCCAGGGCCATGAGGCCGAACTTGCCGACCGAGAGGTTGAAGAATTGCGCGCTGCCGCGTTTGCTGGCGGTGGCGCCGGTAAAGAGGATGGTGCCCGAACCGTTGGGTGCCATGCGCGTCGCGGCGGCGCGCCCGACGAGGAAGCCGCCGTAACAATTGGCCTCCCAGCAGCGTTTGAAATCCGCCGCGGTGGCGTCGAGGATGCTGGCTTTCATGAAGGCGCCGGCATTGTAGATGGCGACATCCGGTACGCCCCACTCGCCGGCGACATCGTCGAACAGCTTCTCCACCGCCGCCTCGTCGGTGGTATCGACGGAAAAGCCGCGCGCCTCGCCGCCGCCGAGCGCATTCACCTCGGCGGTGATTTTTTCGGTCTT
>CAZVDW010000852.1:0-1578 GCA_964625645.1 uncultured Rhodospirillaceae bacterium | reverse complement strand
GACCGGCCGACGCTGATCCGGGACGAAACCGGTCAACACAAAGCAACCGTCGGGGTCTGGCTGAACATTGACGAACGCAAGCAATCGGAGATCGCTTGTGTCGACAGTGAGCGGCGATATCGCAGCCTGTTCCACGAGTTGCCCATACCATTGATTCAAGAGGATCTGTCTCAGATCAAACAGTATCTGGACGACTTGCGTCGCGACGGTGTCGAGGACTGGCAAAGCTACTTCGACGCCCATCCGGAGCAGATCATCGCATGCGCCCGCTTGGTCCGAATCATCGAAGTCAATGATCGAGTTCTGCAGTTTTACGGCGCCGAATCTGTCGATGCCCTGCGCAAGGATCTGCCGGCACTCCTTGACGAGGAGGGCCTGGCCATCTTCAAGATGGAACTCATCTCATTCGCGCAAGGCCACACGGTCTTCGAACATGAGGCGACCAGCCGCACCGTACAAGGGCGCAAGCTGCACATGCACTTCAAGATCAGCATCGCGCAGGGACATGAATCAAACTGGGACAAGGTCATTGCGACAAGTGTGGATCTGACCGAGCGCAAGCAGGCCGAGCGGGCGCTGCGGGAAGCCGAGTCGCGAGAGGCGCTGATTTTCGAAGCGGTGCCAATGGCGATGTACACCGCGGAAGTAGACGGCCGGAACTATCACCCCACCTGGATCAGCGCGCATTGGGAGCGGATCACTGGATACACGCCCGCGCAGTTCATGGCCGAGGACCGTCTATGGCACCGCCGGCTGCACCCCGATGACCGCGACCGCGCACTCGCAGAGATGGACACGCTGTTGGAACAGGGCAGCGTGAATATGGAGTATCGCTGGCAGCGCGCTGACGGCGAGTATCGCTGGTTCCAGGAACATATCGTGCTGATCCGCGATGAAGACGGCCAGGCGAGAGAGATGCGCGGCGTCTGCCTTGACATCCATGAACGTCGCCAAGCTCAACAGACCGTGCAGGCGATCGTCGACGGAACGACGGCAACCGCCGGCGAGGACGTCCTCGCCACACTCGCGCAGGAATTGGCCCGCCATCTCGGTGTCCGCTACCTGTTGATCTGTGAGCACCTCGCTCACGCGGACACGCGTGTGCGCACGCACGCTTACTGGAGCGGCAATCGCTTCGAGCCCAACATCGAGTACGAAGCGACGGGCACCCCGTGCGGCGAAACGGCATCCGAAAAATGGACCTTTTATCCGCGCGATGTCCAGGCGCTGTTTCCCGATGACCAGGATCTGGTCCACATGGGCGCGGAAAGCTACTGCGGCATCCCGCTGTTCAATAGCGATCGCCGGCAGATCGGTCATCTGGCGATTCTGGATACCTGCGCCATGGATGAGAACCTCTGCGACGAGCCGACACTTCAGGTCTTCGTGACGCGGGCCGCGGCGGAACTGGAGCGGCGTCAGGCCCAGCGTGCCCTGCAGCTGACGCAGTTCTCCATCGAGCGCAACCACGAGCCTGTGTATTGGGTCGCTTCCAACGGGCGGTTCATCTTTGTCAACGAAGCCGCTTGCAAGGAACTGGGATACGACCGGACCGAATTGCTGAAAATGAGCACGTTT
>CAZVDW010000851.1:0-1603 GCA_964625645.1 uncultured Rhodospirillaceae bacterium | reverse complement strand
CACCGTCGGCGGCGAGATCCAGCTCACCGATTCGCTGGCCAAACTAATCGATGACGGGATTCCCTGTCATGGCCTGCGTTTCGAAGGCCGGCGCTTTGATTGCGGCGCCAAGCTGGGCTTTCTCAAGGCCAATGTCGCTTTCGCCTTGCAACGCAGCGACCTCGGCGGCGAATTATCCGAGTTCTTAATAAACCCGTCCGCCTCGGACTAAAAACCTAACAGGAAATCACCATGCATGTCGCCATGATCGGCACCGGCTATGTCGGCCTCGTCTCCGCCGCTTGTTTCTCCGAATTCGGCGATGACGTCGTCTGCGTCGATACGAAACTCGAGAAAATCGAAGGCCTCAAAGCCGGAAAAATTCCGATTTACGAGCCCGGCCTGGAGGATCTCGTCAGCCACAACGTCGCGGCCGGACGGCTGAATTTCACCACGGATATTGCCGAAGCGGTGCCGCACGCGGATGTCGTCATGTTGGCCGTCGGCACGCCGAGCCGGCGCGGCGACGGTCACGCGGATTTGTCGTATGTTTACGCCGCGGCCGAGGAAGTCGCCGATGCGATGAACGGCTATTCGGTGGTGGTGACCAAGTCCACCGTGCCGGTCGGCACCGGTGACGAGATCGCCCGCATCATCCGCGCCCGCCGTCCGGACGCCGAATTCGACATCGCTTCGAATCCCGAATTTTTACGCGAGGGCGCGGCGATCGGCGATTTCATGCGCCCCGACCGCGTCGTCGTCGGGGTTGAATCGGAGCGCGCCAAAGCCCTCATGGCGGAGCTCTACCGGCCACTTTTTCTGATCGAGACCCCAGTGGTTTTTACCGGCGTGAGAACCGCCGAGCTGATCAAATACGCCGCCAACACCTTCCTCGCCACCAAGATCACCTTCATCAACGAGATCGCCGACATTTGCGAGGAGATCGGCGCCGATGTGCATGATGTCGCCAAGGGGATCGGCTTGGATGGCCGTATCGGCAACAAATTCCTGCACCCCGGCCCGGGTTATGGCGGCTCCTGCTTTCCCAAGGACACGCTTGCCTTCGTGCGCATCGCGCGCGAATGCGGCGCACCCAGCCATATCGTCGAGGCGGTGGTCGATATCAATGAAAAGCGCAAGGCGCGGATGGCGCAAAAAATTATCGAGGCATGCGGCGGCAGCGTTGATGGCAAGACCGTCGCCGTGCTCGGCGTCGCCTTCAAGCCCAATACGGATGACGTCCGCGACAGTGCCGGCCTGACGATAATTCCGGCGCTGCAGGATAACGGCGCCGCCATCCGCGCCTATGATCCGGAAGCCATGGGTGAGGCAAAGCAATTGCTATCCGGCATCGAATGGTGCGCCAACGCCTATGCCGCCATGGAAGGTGCCGACGTTCTGGTTATCCTGACCGAATGGAACGAATTCCGCGCCCTCGATTTGGAACGCGTCAAGCAGTTGCTGAGAAGGCCGCTGATCGTCGATCTGCGCAACATCTACCAACCCGACGCCATGGCGGCGGACGGCTTTCAATATATCAGCGTCGGCCGCGCCGCGGCCCAACCAGCGGCCGCAGCCGGCTCATGAGCGCGGGCCACCGCTTCGATCCCACGGTGCTGCGCGA
>CAZVDW010000850.1:0-4432 GCA_964625645.1 uncultured Rhodospirillaceae bacterium | reverse complement strand
AGCGGTGGTCGCAGCCGTCCTGAATGCGCAGATGGGCACGCGCCCGCCCGGCCAGGCCGTCGACGGTCGCCGGCGCGGGCGTATCGCTCGCCATGATATCGCCAACCGCGACGGCCGCGCTGTCAGCCTGCACAAGAGCGTCGCCGAGCTTCTCGCGGTTGCCCAGCACGCGATCGACCTCGGGCATGGCGGCATAGCGCTGGGGCGAGATCTGTGCCGCGCAGCCGGTCACCACGATGCGCGCGCCCGGCCGGGCGCGACGCGCCTTGCGGATGGCCTGGCGGGCCTGGCGCTCGGCCTCGGCGGTGACCGCGCAGGTGTTGAAGATGACCACGTCGTCGAGGCCGGCGGCGCGGGCGCGGCTGGCCATGACCTCGGATTCCCAGGCGTTGAGACGGCAGCCGAAGGTGACCACCTCGGGCTCTGGCAGAGGCGCGCTCATGGCAGCAGGCTGTCGGTTTCGCCGCGAAAAGCGGTGGCGACATCGCCGGTCATCCAGACGTGATCGTCCACCCGCCAGTCGATATCGAGCACGCCGCCGTCGAGGGTCACGGCCACGCGCCGGCCGGTCAGGCCGCGCCGCGCCGCCGCCACGGCCGCGGCACAGGCACCGGTGCCGCAGGCGCGGGTGATGCCGACGCCGCGCTCCCAGACGCGGAACCTGAGGCTGGCCGGCCCGCTGATCTGGGCCACGCCGACATTGATGCGCTCGGGGAACAGCGGGTCGGTCTCGATATCGGGGCCAAGCTCCTCAAGCGCCACGGCGGCCACATCCATGGTGAAGAAGGTGACGTGGGGATTGCCCATATTGGTGGCGACGGGATCGCTGAGCGGGCCGCGCGCGAGGCCCACATGCAGGGTGTCGCAAGCCTCGGCCAGCGGGATCTCGGCCCAGTCGAGGCGCGGCGCGCCCATATCGACGCTGACCCGGCCCTCGCCCGCATCATGGGCCTCGTGCACGCCGATGGCGGTCTCGATGAGGGCGGTATCGGCCTCCTTCTCCTCCATCAGCGCGGAAGCGACGCAGCGCGCGGCATTGCCGCAGGCCTCGGCCTCGCCGCCATCGGCGTTGAAAATGCGCATGCGCGCGTCCGCCGCCGCGCTGGCCTCGAGCAGAATCAGCTGGTCGCAACCGATGCCCGTATGGCGGTCGGCCAGGCCGCGCACCTGCTCGGCACTCAAGACAAGCGCCGCCCGGCGCCCGTCGAGCACCACGAAATCGTTCCCCAGCCCGTGCATCTTGGTAAAGCGGTGTACAGCCATGACCCGCCTTATATGGGCACGAAGGCGGTGGCGTCCATGGCAAAGGGGGTGGTGTTACGTGACGGAGCCTGGCGGCGGGCGGGCTGGGTGGCTCAGGCAGGATACGGCCCTTAGGCGGGAGATAGACGCCAGCGCCAGCCCGCGCACCCCGCGCAGGCCCCTGAACTCGCTCGGCAGCAGCGCCGACAGCGCCTTGACGCTGGCAGCGCCGGGTTTGAGGGTGCCGGTCTCGTCGAGGCTGGCGGCGCGCTGGAAGCCGGTGAGGGCGTCATTCAAGTCACTGCTGGCCTTGCCGTCGATGCCATCGGCCCAGAACGCACTGCTCGTGCCCGGCATCTGCACGTTGGCGAGCGCGGCCTGCAGGCAGGCGACGTCGTGGATGGCGTTGCCGCCGCCCTTGCCGACATTGCCCGTGAACAGCGGCCAGGCTGTGCTGCCGCCGGCGAGCTTGGCGGGCGGGAAGCAGAGGGGCTCGCGGCTCTTGAGCGTTAATGCGTAGGTCAGCCGGCTCGGCGGCGAGAAGCGGCCGGGCTGGCTGAGCGCCTGCGCCACGACTTTGGCGACGGCCCCCGGCAGGGTTGCGCTCTTCGACGGGACGCGGCCGTGGGCGTCGAGACAGCGCGCGCCGAGATCCACCGTCACCTCGCAACGCCCTTGCGCATCTTCCGGGCCGAGACGCACCGTCGGCAGCCAGTTGAGGGCGTCCCTGAGACGGGCAACGATGCGGCCGAGGTCGTCCTTGTAAGCGTCGGGCAGCGCCAAGGCCTCGACGACGCCGTCGGGCTTCGGCGTGCGCCGCGCCACATGCCCGGCGACGATATTTGTGCCGGGAATGCCGTGCATGTCCTTGTAGTTGTTGGGCAACATGCCCGACAGCGCATTGGCATCGCCGCCCGGCGCGATGACGCCCGAGATGCGCCGGTTGATCCTGCTCTCGAAGCCGGCGATGGCGGCGGACAGGCTGTCCTCGCTCGCCTTGCCCGTGATCGCCCCCGACCACAGCGGCCGGCCGTTGCTGCCCCGGATCTGCTTCAGTGCCGCCTGCACCGGTCTCCCGGGCGGGGCATTGGCGCGATGAGCGAGCATCATCGCCCGTCATTCTCCCCGCCGGGCGGAATGGCCCATGGCATCAGGTCCGGGTCCAGGGCCACTGTGGGCTGCTCTCTCCGAGGGTCATCCTTCGGCTGCAAAGAGCCATCGTCATCAGACAAACGGGCTTGGCGGTGATATTCTTCCCTCGACCAGTCGTCGCCGGGATCGCAATCGGCAGGATCGAGCACCCAGACCTCGTTGGGCAGCCAGCTGCGGCGATAGCCGCCTGAGCCGGTCTGTGCGGGATGATCGAAGCACGCGCTATAGCCGGCTGCCGCTATCCTGGCATTGTAATAATCCCTGGCGAAAAACGGGGCACCGAACACGCCAAATACGATAACTCCAACGATTATTATTGCGATGGTATCTCGCACATGTTCTGCAATTCTATCTCTAATGGGTAGTATAAGAACGAACACGAGCGCGGCATCAACGAAGAACCACCCGAACATGTCTGGATCGTAGATGATCAAGCCTCCGCCTGAGGCAAGAACATCGGATACTTCTGCGAAATGCGAGATTGAAAGCCAGGTGAACCCGCCAAACACCAAGAGTGAAATCACGGCTATCAGCACGAGCCCGACCGGCCCTAAAGGAAGCTCGCCGAATTGCTGCCTCTCAATTTTTTGGCGCAACACCAAGATCACCCAATCCTGCCCGCATCGGTTTCCCATTGCCGATGGTAGGGCGGTACGACGTCAGGGGCGTTGAACGGGCCGATGGACCCGATACTCTCGGCCAACATTCTTGTTATGCCGTATTTCTCATCGAGCAGAATCATTCCATATGCCGTGCCGAACGTTACTAGGGCACCCGCCATAAACGGCCCGATCACGAGCGTCGTGGCGGAGGCGCCAATAAAGGCCACAAACTGGCCCACGGCGGTGGCTGCGATCGAGATGCCCATGCCGGTAAGAAAGCGGGCGATGGCGCCTTGCGCGCCTTCGTCTTCGAGATAGGCCCGGGCCATGGCGTCGGCGGCAACGACCGCAAGGGTGACATGCGCGATGCTTTTCAGCGCATTGCCAATGCGCCCGACCGTGCCCACCGCGAATTGGATCATCTTCGGGTTACGCAGCTTGTAGGTCGTCCCGGTCAACACGGTGCGCAGGCTCTGGTCGCCTTTGAGCACGACCATCGTCGTGCCTTTGATCTGCTTGACGTAAGCGCGGCCCTTGAGGCCGAGCTCGTCGAGAATGCCCTCGGCTTGCACCAGATTATTGGCCGCATGGGCGACCATGTCCGTGGTAATGTTCTTCGAAGAGAAAAACTCTCGGTTCAACTCTTCGAGGTCCGTGAGATCGATGAGGGTGATCATCTCGTCTTCGTAAGTGACTTCGAGGGCATCGAAACTGCTTGCCACTTCGCCCGTGAAGGACAGAACGAGACGGTCGGGCCGCGCGTTGGGATCGAGCGAGAGGTCGGGCTGGCCGGCAATCTTCTCCGCCACCTTGGCCCTTATGGCCTCGGGCATCGCCAGCGGCGGCAAAGCCCCGGCCTGGGCATTGAGGAACTGACCACGGCCCAGCGTCGTGGTGACCAGCAGCCGGGACATGATCTCGCGCGGCCGGTCGCGCACGATCAGCGGCAAGCCGAGCTCGCTTTCCAGCGCCTTGGCGACCGGCTGCAGCACCTCGCGCATGGCCTGCGGAAGGACGTCGAACGGAAGCTCGGCGTGCCCGCTCGGTCGATCGAGATAGGCCGCCGCCAGCCCGGGCACCCCGCGCAGGCCGCGGAACGCGCTCGGCAGCAGCGCCGACAGCGCCTTCACCGTGGCATCGCCGGGCTTGAGCGTGCCTGTTGCCGGCAAGTCCGCGGCGCGCTGCAGCGTGGCCAGCGCGTCGTTCAGGTCACTGCTCGCCTTGCCGTCGATGGCGCCCGCCCAGAACGGCGCCTTGGTCTTGATGGCCTGGATGTTGATCAGCGCCGCCTGTAGCGCCGCCACATCATGGATGGCATTGCCGCCGCCTTTGCCGACCGAGCCTGTGAATACCGGCCAAGCGTTCGACCCGCCCGCCAGACTGGCCTGCGGGAAGCACAGCGGGTCTCGGGACGTGAGGGTCAGCCGGGCGCCCTG
>CAZVDW010000849.1:0-10729 GCA_964625645.1 uncultured Rhodospirillaceae bacterium | reverse complement strand
TTGCCCCCTGGCATAGGCCTGTAGCGTATCCGAGATTACGCGCGAGTCGTTACAAGCTCAACTGTGCAGATTTACGGTTCCGCTCACCGCGTGTGGTCCGTTCTGTTATCATTGGAGCCGTTCGAACGGTCAGTGCCAATCAGCAGGTTTGCATCTTGGGAGGTCGTCTGTGTCGGGGTCGTGGCCTCAGATTAGAACCGCGCTTAACGAGCTTGCCCGGGTCAGGGACGAAGGTGGACGGATGTCGGCGGCATGGGATTCCTTCGTCGACGTCGCAAGACTGTCGCACGGCCAGCCGCCCTATCATCTTCGCACGCTCATCAAGACCGTAGAGGAGGTCGGCCAGACGCAAAAGATAGCCGACATACGAATTTTGGATCACGGCTGCGGCGGTGGCTCGGCGCTACTGTACCTATGCGCCATTGGTTACACCGGCATCTATGGCATAGACCCGCGCTCACCCAACTCCTTGCGCTGGAATAGGCTGCTGCGTGAGGTCTTTGACATACAGGAAGACCGCTTCTTCACTTTCGATGGGGGCATCTTGCCGTTCGACGACAACGCTTTCGATGTCGTGTTCAGCCAACAAGTTCTTGAGCACGTGCCGCCAGACACTCTTGATACCTATTATGCGGAGGAATACCGCGTCCTAAAACCGGGCGGCGTCGTGCTTCACCAAGTGCCGCATCGGTTGGTACCTTACGACTCGCATACCCGAACATGGTTCTTGCATTATTTGCCCTATCGGATGTGGCAATGGGCGTTGGGTCAGCTTGGCAAGGGATCGATCACGTCCGAAACCGCTCTTTTCCTGCGTTGGCCATGGATACATCGCATAAAAATCCGCGAGGTCTTTGATCACAGTACCGACCTGACCATTCACCGTCTCGTTACTTTCAAGGACTTTAGCTATTACGATGGTCCAGTGCGGCTCAGGCGGGCAATCGCTCGCCTGGTGGCGTTGCCGCTGGTCGGGCCCATCGCCCGCGTGGCGCTCAGGAACCTGGTCATGATTGATACGCTTTCCCGCAAGCGCGTTTAGGGTAATACTGTTTGGGAACCCAAATACTTCGTTCTCGAAGAGGTGCGCGTGAATTGATGACGGCTTGCCAACGCTTTGCCTGAGGCACAGCCGACCGAATGCGCGCCAACCTCTCGACGGTGGGCCGTAACACTCGGGAGTTTCGCATTTCTATCGTCGATGCGGTGGACGGTTTCTACCACCGGCGTGGCAATGTGCCTCGGTGCGGGAGTATTCGAATAACCGCGAACGTCCGAGTGGGGCTACTTTCAGTCGCATAACATACAACCGTACAACGCCCGGCATTCTCGAAAGCCGACAGGCTCATGCCGCGCGCCGAGCAGCCCTTGTGGTTGACTGGGGTGGCTGCGCTGTGAGCGGCCGCCGCCTATTGCGCCGACTGCCGCAGCTCGGCGCAGGCCTCGGCGAGGGCGTGCTGGGCGGGGTCCGAAAGCATCGTATCGCCGAGATAGGCGACGCCGTCGCGCACCGTGACCAGGCCGATATCGATCTCGGCATTGGGCAGTAGCGCCAGCAGCTTGGGCCGCAGCGTCACGTAATGAGACAAGGCAAGGCGCGGATCGATCGCCACATCCTCGGCGTCGAGCGACAAAGGCTCGTGCCCGGGCAGGTCGGCCGGCGCCACCGGGTCGCCATGGACATCGACGCCGGGCTCGTAGGCGACCCCCGGCTCGGCGCGGTGGGCCACCAGATTGGCACAGTCGGCGTCCGTTATGGTGACCGTCTCCGCCTCTTCGGCGGCGGCGGCCGATGCGATCAACAGCAAGACGACAAATGCGCGCATGACGGACTTTCTTGATGACGGGGCCACGCCTTCACAGTATTGTCCCTCTCAACTGGACGAAACGGCGTCTCCGGGGGGGTCGCCAGCCTAGGTTCAGGGAGGATAACAAAAAGCAGCCGATCGCGACCCATTTTTAGAATAATGTGCGGCGCGGCCTCAATGCGAGGTAGGCGACAAACATCTGGCAAGGCCGCGTGCCTTGCTTTTTTTTGCGCTCAGCGCCAAGTGTCGGGATCGGGCGATAACCACTCGCGCAAGGGCAACCAGCCCGCTTCGGCGGAGAAATACACCACCGCCGTTATGGTCACGGCGATGGCCGTGGTGACCAGCGCCTTGGCGAGCATGCGGGCTTGCAGCGGCGCGCCCGCGTCATTGCCCGGCTCCGGGTTTTCGTCGCGGAGCACCCCGAACGGCAAGGTGGTGAACAACACCAACCACCATGTGATGACGAAAAAAACGATCAGCCCGCCCGTGCTCATGCCTGCTCGATCTCCACCAGGGTGCCGCAGAGGTCTTTCGGGTGCAGAAACAGCACCGGCTTGCCATGGGCGCCAAGGCGCGGCTTGCCATCGCCCAGCAGTCGCAGGCCCTCCGCCTGCAAGCGCTCGCTCGCCGCATCGATATCCGCCACCTCGTAACAGACGTGGTGCACGCCGCCAGCCGCATTGCGCGCCAGAAACCCCGCGATCGGCGAGTTCTCGCCAAGCGGATGCAGCAATTCGATCTTGGTGTTCGGCAGGCTGACGAAGACCGTCGACACGCCATGGTCCGGCAGATCGACCGGCTCCGACACCTCGGCGCCGAGGATGTCCGCATACAACGCCGCCGCCGCCGCCAAATCCGGCACGGCCAACGCGACATGGTTCAGGCGACCGATCATTCCCACTCCTCCATTGCCTGCGCAGGCTATACCGTCACGGTCCCGTCGGTCTCAAGCTGAATCACGACACGCTCGGCAAGTTCCACGGCCGTGGTCAACCCGTCCAGCACGACCGCCCTGGCGCCGGCCTCGCGCAAGGCGTCCGCATCGCTTTGTTCCGGTGCCCGCGCGATGATGCAGGCAGCCGGCGCCAGGCGATGGGCCAACACCGCGATACGAGAGGCCACGCCGGGCTCCGGCACGGCGATGACGACCACGGCGGCCTGCTCGACATGGGCCGCGCGCAGCACTTCCGTCCGCGTGGCATTGCCGAAATAGACCGGCAGATTGCGCTCGCGCGCGGCGCGAACCCGCCGGGAATCCGTGTCGAGCACCAACAATTGTGTGCCAAGCCCGAGCAGGTGGCGGCTCAGCGCCATGCCGACCTGGCCGAAACCAACGATGAGGACGTGGCCGTGAAGCTCTCCGCTTTCGGCATCGAGGCGCGCCAGACGGCTCGACGCCTCGCCCTCGAGACGGTCCAGCCAGTTGCGAGAGGCCGCCGCGAGAAGCGGGGTGACCAGCATGGACACGGCAACGGCGACGATGAGCAGATTTGCCGTAGTCGATACCAAGAGACCGGTGGCCGCGGCTATGCCAAGGAGAACGAAGGAAAATTCGCTGCCCTGGGCCATCAGACCCGCCAATTGCACGCCAAGACGCCGCGCGTAACCGAGTGCCAGGGCAATGGTGAACAGCAACACGCCCTTCACGGCGACAATTCCGAGCACGAGAGCGGTCACGGCAAGCGGCTCGGCCACGGTCAGCCCGAGGTCGACCTTCATGCCGACGGTCATGAAGAAGAGCCCGAGGAAGAGGCCCCTGAAGGGGGCGATATCGGCCGCGATCTGATGGCGGTAGGGCGTATCCGCCACCATCAAGCCGGCCAGGAAGGCGCCCAGCGCCGCCGACAGGCCGGCATGCTCGGTGGCCCAGCTTGCGGAGAGCACGACAAGCAAGGTCAGGGCAACGAACAGCTCGGGCGTGCGCAGAGCCGCCACATGATTGAGCAGCAATGGCAGGATCAGGCGCGCCCCTAAGGCCACCATGGCAAGCGCGATAGTGCCACCAAGCACCAGGGCAGCGATATCGGTGTCGCCTCCGCCCATCATGGTCACCATGACCAGCAGCGGCCCGACGGCGATGTCCTGAACGATAAGCGTGGCGATCGCCAGGCGGCCAAGCTGGGTCAGCGTGCGCCCAAGCTCGCCCAATATCTGAATGACGATCGCCGTGGAAGACAGGGCAAGCGCGCTGCCGATGACCAATGCCGCCTCGAAGGAGACCCCGAGCCCATAGGCCGCTGCGCTAAAGGCCCCGGCGGTAAGCACCACCTGGGTGATGGCCAGGGCATAGACCCGCGCGCCCAGCAGGCGCAGGCGCTCGAGCTTGATCTCCAAACCGACATTGAAGAGCAGAAAGACGACGCCGAACTCGGCAAGCGGCGCTATGGCGGTGACGTCGTCGACGATCCCCGCACCGGAGGGTCCGATGGCAACGCCGGCGATAAGAAGCCCCACCACGGTTCCCATGCGAAGAGACGCAAACAGCCCCGCGAAAACGATGAATGCCGCGAGGATGAAAAGCGCCTGCGTCACACGCGTACCAGCTCCACGCTGACCGTCGGACGTTTGTCGTAGGTCCGCCGCAAGAGCCGGCGCACCGCGAGGCGCGCACTCTCGCAAACCGTCTCATCGTCCTGGCGCTTGGCCCTGGACAGGCCATCGACCGCGCTCGAGGCAGCGTCCACAAGCACCTCTCCCGGAACCGCACCATCGATGTGCACGCCCTCGGCGCGCCAGCGCGGCTCGGCCAGAAGGTTGCCGACGCCGTCCATGACCAGGGTGACGAAGACCACGCCATCGCGCATCAAGCGGCGGCGGGATTTCAGGACTTCACTGTCTATGGCGATCAGCGTGTTACCGTCGAGCACCAGCCTGCCGGAAGGTACATGATCGACGATTTCCGCCGGGCCCGGCGCCAATTTGAGCACGGTGCCGTTCTCGACCAGGCCCACTTGCGGCACCTGCAGCGATTTCGCCAGCGCCCCATGCTCGACGAGATGACGGCGCTCGCCGTGCACCGGGACGGCGACATTGGGCCGAACCCAGCCATACATCTGCGCCAGTTCGTCACGCGCGGGGTGGCCGGAAACGTGCACGAAATGATCGGATTCCGTGATCACCTCAATGCCGCGCGCCGCCAAATTGTCGTAGAGACGATAGATCGCCTTGTCGTTGCCCGGGATGACCTTGGACGAGAACACCACCAGGTCGCCCGCATCCAACGATATGCGCGGGTGGGAATCGACGGCGATCTTGGCCAGGGCCGCACGCGGCTCTCCCTGGCTGCCCGTCGCCAGAATGACCAGCTTTTCCGGCGGCAGATATCCCGCCTCGTCGTCCGACAGCAATGGCGGCAGCTCCCTCAGATAGCCCGCCTCACGTGCGGCCTCGACGGCGCGCCAAAGGCTGCGCCCGGCCAGCACCACCTGCCGGTCGTGGTGTTGCGCCGCCTTCACGACGGTCTCGATGCGCGTGACGTTCGAGGCGAATGTGGTGACGAGTATGCGGCCCAGGCGATCGGCGAACAATTCGTCGAGGCTGCGCCTGAGCGCCCCTTCGGAGCCAGACTCGCCCGGCACGAAGACATTGGTCGAATCGCAGACCAGGGCAAGCACGCCTTCGTCCCCGATATCTCGCAATGCCTCGTCGTCCACGCCTTCGCCGATCAGGGGCTCGGGATCGACCTTGAAGTCTCCGGTATGCACCACCGTGCCAAGCCGCGTCCGAATGGCGACGGCATTGGGCTCTAGCGTGGAGTGCGTGACCGTGATCAACTCCATATCGAACGGCCCGAGCTCGAATCTGGCGCCGAGAGGAATGATATGCAGGGGCACCTTGTCTTCCAGGCCGACCTCCGCAAGCTTGCGCCTCAGCAAGGCGGCAGTGAACGGCGTGGCGTAGACCGGACAGCGAAGCTGTGGCCAAATGTAGGGCACGGCGCCGAGGTGGTCCTCGTGGGCGTGGGTCAACACGATAGCCAGCAAATCGTCACGCCGCTCGGCGATAAAGCCGGGGTCGGCCATGACCAGCTCGATACCTGGCAGGTCCGGCTCGCCGAACGTGACCCCGAGATCGAGCATCACCCACTTGCCGTCGAGGCCGTAGAGATTGAGGTTCATGCCAATCTCGCCGGAACCGCCGAGAGGCAGGAAGATCAGGGCTTCGTCCGCGTCGCTCACGCGGTATTCATCCTGTGCACCCGGCATAGGCCGAACAGCGTGAGGTCGGGCTCGACCACATCGATGGCATCTGTGGCGTCACTGAACAGCGGCGCCAAGCCGCCGGTGGCGACCACGCGCATGGGCTCGCCCACTTCGTCGCGGATGCGCCCGATCAGGCCTTCCAGCATGCCCACATAGCCCCAATAGACACCGGATTGCATGGCCTCCAGGGTGCTGCGGCCAACCACATGTCCGGGTCGCTCCACGGCGATGCGCGGCAGCTTTGCCGCGGCCCGGTCCAGGGCCTCCAGGGATAAGTTCACGCCGGGCGCGATCACGCCGCCTTCATAGTCGCCAGCCGCGCTGACCACGTCGAGCGTGGTGGCCGTGCCGAAATCGATGACGATCAACCAGCCTTCTTGGCGCGCATGGGCGGCAACCGCATTGACCAGGCGATCGGCGCCAACCTCGCCGGGGCGGTCTATATGGATCTTCAGCCCCAGAGTCATATCCGCGCTCACAACTTGCGGGTCACAGCCGAAATACCGCTGGCAGAGGTTGGAGAGCTGGTAGAGCGCTTGCGGCACGACCGTGGCGATAATGGCGGCGCCGATATCGCCAGGTGCAATGTCTCGCAGGCTCATCAACTGTGTCAGCCAGACGGCATATTCATCGGCCGTGCGGTTGCCGACGGTGGCGGTGCGCCAGGAATCGAGCAGCACGTCACCATCATAGACCGCGAACACCACATTGGTGTTGCCGGCATCGATGGCCAAGAGATACCCCTTGCTCATGCTGCCACCGGGAATACCTCGCCCGCCTCGACCCGCCGCACGCGGCCGTCGTCGAGCCCTGCGAGCAAGGCGCCATCGTCGGCGAGATCAAGGAAGGTGGCGGCAAAGCCCTCCTTGCCGATGCGAACGCGCATGGGGCCGCCGAGGCCATGCGCGCGGGCCAGCCAGGCTTCCCGCACGGGCGCGAAACCACGATTCCGCCAAACTTCGTGCCAGTGCAGAAAATGCTCGGCGAAGGCCTGCAGCATGGCTTCCGGGGTGAGGCTGCCGGCACCTTCGACAGCCAGATCGGTCGCGGGAAACTCGGTTCCTTGTGGATGGTGGGCGAGATTGACGCCGACACCCATGACCAGCCAATCGAGCTTTTGATCGCTGCTGAGTGAGGATTCGAGCAATATGCCGGCGCATTTGCGGCCTCGCACTAGCACGTCGTTGGGCCATTTGTGGGCGATTTCGGATGACAGTGCCGTCGCTGCGGTTATGGCATCGCCAAGCGCCACGGCGGCGGCGAACGACAACCGCGCCGCCTCGCCAACCGCGCAATCCGGCCTCAGAACGAGAGAGAGATAGAGGTTGCCGGCAGGCGAGGTCCACTCACGGCCGCGACGACCCCTGCCCTGACTTTGCTCACGTGCCCAGATCAGCGTGCCTTCGGGCGCGCCGGCTTCGGCACGCTGCTTGGCTTCATCGTTGGTACTGCCGATGCTCTCGAAGGCGACGAGGTCGTATGCCGACGGCAGCGACAGCGGCGCGATCATGGAAATAGCGCGGCCGCGGCTACTCCGGCACCTGCCACCAGTGGGCTCGGATTGACGAAGAAGAACAGGATGACCACGCTGGTACCGCCGATAACCAAGGCCAGCTCACGCTCCATCGGGGTGTCGAAGCCCTCGCCGGGCTCGTCGAAATACATGATCTTGACGATGCGCAGATAGTAGAAAGCACCCACGACGCTGGCCAGGAGACCGATGATCGCAAGCTCGAACAGGCCCGCTTCGACCGCCGCCAGGAAGACATAGAGCTTGCCGAAGAAGCCCGCCAGCGGCGGGATGCCGGCCATCGAGAACATGAGAATGCCGAGGGCCAGGGCGAGCAGCGGCTGACTGCGTGCCAGGCCTGCCAGATCGTTCACGTTCTCCAACATCTGCCCGCGCGAGCGCATGGCCAGGATGCAGGCAAAGGTGCCGATGGTCATGATCAGGTAGATCGCCATGTAGATGATCACCGCCCGCACGCCGAGCTCGTTGCCGGCGGCAAGGCCGACCAGGGCATAGCCGACATGGCCGATCGAGCTGTAGGCCATCAGCCGCTTGATATTGGTCTGGTAAACTGCGGCGAAGGCGCCGAGCACCATCGAGGCGATGGCAATGAACACCACGACCTGGCGCCACTCGCCGACCAGCCCGCCGAAGGGGTCGACCAGCACGCGCACGAAAAGTGCCACGGCGGCAACTTTCGGCGCCGCCGCGAAGAAGGCGGTGATGGCGGTGGGCGCGCCTTCGTAGACGTCGGGCGTCCACATATGGAACGGCACGGCGGAAATCTTGAAGGCCAGGCCCGAGGCCACGAAGACCAGGCCGACGATCAGGCCGATCGACGGCGCGCCGCCGCCAAGCTCGGCCGCCAAGGCATCGAAATTCGTGCTGCCGGCAAAGCCGTAGACCAGCGAACAGCCATAGAGCAGCATGCCCGAGGAAAGCGCGCCGAGGATGAAATATTTCAGCCCGGCCTCGGTGGAGCGGCGATTGTCGCGCTTGATGGCGGCGATGACGTAGAGCGGCAGGCTGTGCAGCTCGATGCCGACATAGAGCGACATCAGGTCGTTGGCCGAGATCATCATCAACATGCCAAGCGTGGCGAAAGTGATAAGCCCGGCATATTCGAATTGGCCAAGCTGCTCGCGCTGACGATAGCCATTGGCGATGATCAGGGTCAGCGCGGCGCCGATCAGCACCAGGCCTTTCATGAAGCGCGCGAAGGCATCCGCGACAAACAGACCGCCGAAGGCAAGGCGCGATTCACCAGGCGCCATGAACAGCAGCAGGAAGGCGCCGAACATGCCGAGCAGCGCGATTGCCGTGGCCGAGTCGTCGCTAGTGTCCTCGCCGCGCCGGAACACGCCGACCATCAGGATCACCACCGCGGCGGCAAGCAGGACCAGCTCGGGCAGCGCCGGAGCGAGATCGGGAAAGGCGTTCATGGGCGTGCACCCTTCCAAGCGGGAGTCTCAGAAGCTGCCAGCATGATCTAGGATTCTCCGTGACCGAGCACAGGTTGCGGGGGACGCAGCCAGGCGGCGGAGTTTACCGGCAATGACCGGATGGCGCTAGACGCTGTGAGGATTTGAGTAATCGGATTCGCGCATTGGCGTCGGTTCATATACAGAATGTGTTCGTACAGAGACATCAACCGATTTCGAGGATTACAATGCCTCTCAGAGGCGCTAAACACGTTAGCAGTGACACGCGGGACGAGAAGCGCATCGTGCTCTCTGAGCGTGATAGTGCCCGCGTGCGGGCGCTTCTCGACAATCCTCCGAAGCCCACGCCGGCTCTGCTCGCCGCCGCTCGCCGCCGCCATCGGCTGAGCGAGACGCTCACGCGGCCCTCTTGATCCGCTTGACCTTGATCTTGTGCTCAAGGTCCCTCGAAGCTGCGAGATCGAAGGCCAGCTGCATGCCGAGCCAGGTTTCCGGGGTGGAGCCGAAGGCCTTGGAGAGCCGGTAGCCCATCTCGATCGAGACCGCTGCCTTCTCGTTCACCAGGTTGGAAAGCGCCTGGCGACCAACGCCAAGCCGCCTCGCCGCTTCGGTAACGGAAAGGCCCAGAGGCTTCAGGCACTCCTCGCGCACGATGGCACCAGGATGCGCGGGGTTCTTCATGGCCATGCCGGTGTCTCCTAATGATAGTCCATGTAATCGACATCGAAGGCGTCACCGTCCTCGAAGCGAAACGTAACCCGCCAATTGCCCGATACCGACACGGCATAGTGACCGCTGAGCGAGCCCTTGAGCGGATGCAGGCGGAAACCGGGCAAATTCATACCGTCAGGCCCACTGCTGTTATCGAGTGCTGTCAGAATGTATTCCAATTTCGCGACATGGCTGGGCGCCACCTTCGCCGCCCCACGACCTTCATAAAGCGCCTTCAGGCCACGATGACGGAACGACTTTATCACATTGCACCGTATGCTGTCGCGCGACAGAGGTCAACGATGCGTGCTATGACAGAACACCTGGCCCCTCCATCACTGGGCCGCCATCTCAATAGGCGGCGGAACGGCCGCGGGTTGCGCCTGTGCCATGAGGTTCTCGACCGAGACATGCATCACGTCGAGGAAGCTGTTGGGGTAGATGCCCATCCACAGCACCGCCAGGACCAACGGCGCGAATATCATGATCTCGCGGCGGTCGAGATCGAGCATGGCCTTGAGCTCTTCCTTGGTCAGCGCGCCGAAGATGACCCGGCGATAGAGCCAGAGCATGTAGGCGGCGCCGAGAATGACCCCAAGCGCCGCCAGGGCCGCCACCCAGGTACTGACCTGGAAGATGCCGATCAGCACCAGCAGCTCGCCGACGAAGCCACCGGTGCCCGGCAGGCCGATCGAGGCCATGGTGAAGACCATGAACACCGCCGCATAGGCGGGCATGCGGTGAACGAGGCCGCCATAGCTGTCGATCAGGCGCGAATGCCTGCGGTCGTAGACCACGCCGACACAGAGGAACAAAGCGGACGAGACGATGCCGTGGCTGAGCATGACCATGATGCCGCCTTCGACGCCCTGCTGCGTCAGGGTGAAGATGCCGATGGTGACGAAACCCATATGCGCCACAGAGGAATAGGCGATGAGCTTCTTCATGTCCTCCTGCACCAGCGCCACCAGCGAGGTGTAGATCACGGCGACAACGCTGAGGCCGTAGATGAAGGGGGCGAAGAACTCCGAGGCTTCGGGCAGCATCGGCAGC
>CAZVDW010000848.1:0-4448 GCA_964625645.1 uncultured Rhodospirillaceae bacterium | reverse complement strand
CCAGGGTGACGTGCTTTTCGACCATCACGGCACCCAGCGCCACCGCCGCGATGGCCACTTCATCGCTCATGGTGTGGTCGGACAGGCCGATCGCCACGCCGAGCCGCTCGGCAAGATCGGGAATGGTGGCCAGGTTGCAGTCGGCCACCGGGGTCGGATAGCCGCTGATGCAGTGCAGGACGAGCAACGGCGAGGCCGAGGTGTTGCGCACGGTCACCACCGCGGCCTCGATCTCGGCCAGGGTCGCCATGCCGGTCGAAAGGATGATCGGCTTGCCGGTACGCGCAATGCGGGCGATCAGCGGCAGATCGACGATCTCGAAACTGGCGATCTTGTAGGCCGGGGCCTCAAGAGCCTCCAGGAAATCGACGGCGCTGGCATCGAAGGGGGTGGAGAAGACCGCCAGGCCCAGCTCGCGGCCCCTTTCGAACAATGGCTCGTGCCAGGCCCATGGCGTGTGCGCTTCTTCGTAGAGGTCATGCAGGCTGCGGCCCTGCCAGGGGCCGCCGGTGATCTGGAACTCGGGGCGATCGCTGTCGAGGGTGATGGTATCGGCCGTATAGGTCTGTATCTTTATGGCCTCGGCGCCCGCTGCGGCGGCCGCTTCCAGCACCGCGAGCGCCGTCGCCAGGTCGCCATTGTGATTGGCGGACAGCTCGGCCACCAGATAGGGCGGCTCGTGCGGGCCGATGGTGCGTCCGGCGATCTTGAAACTGTTCTCGGTCATGCCGTCTCTTTCCCCGATTTCAGGCTATCTCGCAAGTACCAGCCCGCCGGCGCGGCCGGCCGATAGCCGGCACCGAGAAACAATGCCCGGCTGGCCTCGTTGCCGGGCAGCACCTCGGCCCAGACCGCCTCGCCGCCAGCCAGCACCTGAGCCAGGTCCAGGGCGATGCGCGCCAGGCCCAGGCGTTGCTTGGCCTGTGCCACGAGGATCGATACCTCATAGCCGTCATCTTTCCCATGGCGATCGAGACGCACGAACCCGGCCGGCGCCTCGCCGTGCAGGATGATCGAGAAGACGGCCAGCCGGTCGTCGAGCTTGGCGGCGAACCAGGCTGCGTGTTCTTGGGCGCTCGGCACCTCGGCGACACGAGCATGCTGCCGCGCGCCGGGCTCTCGCTGCCAGTCGAGCACCCTGTCACGGTCGGCCTCGGTGGCGCGGCGCAAGCGCACCGGCGCGCCGTCCGCAGCCATAGCCGCCTGGGTCGCTTCGGCGGCCAGCCGCCATGCTCCGAGCCCGTCGCACAGTCTCGCTGCCGCCGCCGACATGGCCGCCAGGCGCGCGTCGTCGTGCCATAGTGCCGCGAGCTGTCCGTCTGCGACCTCGCCGGCACCCGCCGCCACCAGGGCATCGGCGTTGAGGGACTGGTTGTCCGCCGCCTGCATCAGCAGTGTGGGAATGCCGAGGCAGCAGCGCTCCCACATCGAGCCACCGCCGGCACCGAGGCATAGGCGCGCGGTGGCGGTCTCGGCGACCATGTCGACATCGTGGTCGAGCAGCGCGATATCGCCGGAGCATTCCGCGACCTGGCGGCGAGCCGCGGCGTGATGCGGGGCCTGGCGCGGCAGCACCACGCGCACCGGCGCGGCGAGTGCCGCAGCCGCGATCATGGTCAAGGCGCGCGCGGTCATGTTGGCCGGGTCGGTCGCCCCCATGCTGACCAGAAGGGTGTGCCCCGGCTCTTGCTGCCGTCGCCGGGCTTGGGCCCAGGCCGGGCGCAGCGGCGCCGTATCGGGACCGAGCCGCAGCGCGGTCTCGGCGCTGACATGGTCGCGGTAGTCGGCGGCCCGGCGCCAGGGATTGCCATCGATGAGGAGATCGCAGTCATGCCTGCGGTCGGCGAGATCGTCGAGCACCCAGATGCGCTTGGCCCAGCCCCGGCAGGCGCTTTCGAAGTCGTGATCGAGGCCGTAGCCATCGACGACGAGCAGGTCGCAGTCGCGGGCCAGCGCTGCGGCCTGCTCCGCACTCGATGCGTTGCTCTTGACGGGAAGCTGGGGCAACAGGCGCGCCGTGTCGGGCAGGGCCGCTGCCGTCTGCGGTCCCGTGGCGAGCAGGCATTCCCAGCCGGCGGCGCCGAAGGCCTCGGCCAGCGCCAGGCAGCGCATGACATGGCCGGCACCGCTAGCCGCCGAGGCATCCGCCCGGAAAATGACCGTGGGCATCGCGGCTCGGGTCAGCCGCGCACCCGAAAGACGGGCTCGATCACGGCGTTGCCAAGGCGCGCTTCGAGGTCGCCGGCGGCCAGCGCTTCGGCAATCGTGGCCATGGCCCGGTCATAGGCGCGCGCGGCAAGTGCGATATCGTTGTCGCTATGGGCATAGCAGATGTTGTGGGTGCCCTGGGTGAGCACCCCCGCCGCGATCATTTCCCGCATGTAGAGGGTGCGGATGGCTTCCTTGCGGGCGCTGGCATGGTCGGCGATGGCGCATTGCGTCCAAGCGGGGCCACCCTTGATCGTGATCACGTCGCCGAGCCCGTGCCGTTCGACCGCTTCGGCCGCCGCCGCCGCCAGCTTCTGTCCCTGGGCATGTATCGTCTCCAGCACAGGCTCCCGCGCCATCTTGTCGATGACCGCAATGGCGGCGGCAAGGGACAAGGCTTCGCCGCCGAAAGTGCCCGAGTAGAACACCCGCTCCAGCTCGGCCATCAGCTCGGTCTTGCCGACCAGGGCCGAGATCGGCATGCCGTTGCCCATGGCCTTGCCGAAGCAGGCCAGGTCGGGGGTGACGCCGAGCAGCGTTTGGGCGCCACCGGCGGCGAAGCGAAAGCCCGTGACCATCTCGTCGAACACCAGCACCGTGCCATGCTGGCGGCAAAGCGCCTGTACGCCTTCGAGGTAGCCTGCGCTCGGCTCGCTAAAGGTCATGGGCTCCAGGATCACCGCGGCGATATCGCTGCCATGCTCGGCGAAAGTGGCGATCATTGCCGCGAGGTCGTCGAAGGGAATGCTGAGCGTCAGCGAGCGGGTTCCCTCGGGCACGCCGAAATGCCGCGATGTGGCGCCGATATACCAGTCCTGCCAGCCGTGATAGCCGCAGACGACGACGCGGTCGCGCGCCGTGTAGCTACGCGCCACGCGCACCGCCGCCGAGGTCGCGTCGGTGCCGTTCTTGCCGAAGCGCGCGGCCTCGGCGCAGGGCACGAGGTCTATGAGCCGCTCGGCAAGCTCCGCCTCCAGCCGCGTCGGCAGGCTGAAGCTGATGCCGCGCGACATCTGGGCCCGGATGGCCGCATCCACGTCCGCGTCGCAATAGCCCAGACCCACGGCGAGCAGGCCGCAGACCAGGTCGACATATTCGTTGCCGTCGACATCCCAGACCCGGCCGCCCTGGCCGTGGCTGAGGAACAGTGGCGCCCGGCCTTGGGGATATTGCTCGGCCGCCTTGCTGAAGGTTTGCGCCGCAAGAGGGATGGCCGCGTGGGCGCGCTTGTGCAGGGCGTGGGAGGCCTCGAAGCCCTGTTCGCCGGCCGCCGCGGTGCCGGCATAGGTGGCGTTGCGTTGGCTCCCGGGCCCCTCAGCGGCCAGGGCCGGGTGGCGCCGCAAGGTGTCGAGGATGGTCGCCAGGGTCGGCGGCCCGTCGCCCGGCAGGGCCTCGCAGAGCCGCGACAGGTAGGCTAGGTCGTCCGCCGTATCCAGGGTCCAGCGATAGGCGGCCAATCCCGGCAGCGGGCAGGTCAAGCTGCGAACCTCATAGCGCTCGCGGTTGGCCATCAGGAATGGCGTGACGTGCTCGCGCTGGGCCGGCAGCGTTGCCTCGCGCGCGGCCTCCAGGATGGCCGCCGTCGTGAAGACCTCGCAGTCGAGGCCGTCGGGCCAGCTCGGCGGCGAGGCATTGCTGGCGATGTCGCAGCCGCTGAGGCGCAGCAGGGCCAGCACCTGGCCGCAGACTTCCGGGTCGAGCAGGGGGCAGTCGGCGGTCAGGCGCATGACGATGTCGCCACCGGTCGCCTCGATGGCGCCGAGGAAGCGGCCGAGCACGTCCTCGGCCGGTCCGCGGTGACAGGCGACGGCGTTGTCCGCGCACCAGTCGGCGATGGCCTGGTCTCGCGTCTGATCGGAGGTCGCGACAATGACCGCGTCGATTCCCGGCGTGGCCGCCGCGGCGGCGCAGACGCGCGCCAGCGCGTGGCGTCCGGCCAGCGGCACCAGGACCTTGCCCGGCAGGCGCGACGAGCCCATGCGGGCCTGGATGATGGCGACGGCCTTGGCGCTTGTCATGAGCCGAGCACCTGCCGGATGAATTTGGCGGCACGCTTGCCGGCGTGGCCGTCCTTGGGTCCGAAATACGCCTCGGTGAGGGCCTCGCGGGCGGCC
Organism: uncultured Rhodospirillaceae bacterium; assembly: GCA_964625645.1. Classification (GTDB taxonomy): domain Bacteria; phylum Pseudomonadota; class Alphaproteobacteria; order UBA7887; family UBA7887; genus UBA7887. Next base: position 126 of record CAZVDW010000848.1, on the reverse strand, counting down.
CGCCTCTGCTGCCATTGGGCTTCGATGTCCGCCAGGGGCTGCGACAGGAAAGTGCGCAGGCGGGCATGGAAGTCGGCGTCATTGGCGTCGAAGACGAAGACGGCGGGCTCGAAGGCCTCGCGGACC
>CAZVDW010000847.1:0-2136 GCA_964625645.1 uncultured Rhodospirillaceae bacterium | reverse complement strand
CAGCTCGGTCACGGCGGTGCGTGTCGAGGGCACGGAGACCTCGGTGCTGGCGCGCACCGAGGCCTTGCGCGACATGCTGGGCAAGGCGGCCACGGTCGAGGAATTGCACGGCCACAATTCGCGTGCCTTCTGGCAGGAAGTTGCGAGCGCCGCGCCATTGGCGGCGCAGCAGGGGCCGCTCTGGCGGCTCTCCCTGCCGCCCGCGGTGGCCGCCGCCGTGGTCGGCACAATAGACAGCGAGGCACGCTTCTACGATTGGGCCGGTGGCCTCGTCTGGCTCGCCATGGCGGCGGGCGGCGACGGCGGTGAGGCGGCAATCCGCGATGCCATAGCGGCGGCTGGCGCGGGCGGTTACGCGACGCTGGTGCGCGGCGATGCGGAATTGCGCGCGCGCATCCCCGTCTTCGAGCCGCAAGCGGCGCCGCTGGCGGCACTCTCGGCGCGGGTCAAGGACCAGTTCGACCCCAAGGGCGTGCTCAATCCCGGGCGCATGGTGGCGGAGAGCTGAGCCGTGCAGACACTATTCAGTCTTGCCCAGCTTGCCGATGCGGATGTCAAGGAAGCCGAGGGCATCCTGCGCTCCTGCGTCCATTGCGGCTTTTGCACCGCGACCTGCCCGACCTACGTCCTGCTCGGCGACGAGCGCGACAGCCCGCGCGGGCGCATCTATCTGATCAAGGAGATGCTCGAAGGCGGCGAGACCCCGAGCGAGCGCATCGTCAAGCATATCGACCGTTGTCTCGGCTGCCTCTCGTGCATGACCACCTGCCCCTCGGGCGTGCATTACATGCATCTGGTCGACCACGCGCGCCGCCGTATCGAGGCGGTCTTCACGCGCCCGCTCGGCGATCGCCTGCTGCGCCGCCTGCTGGCCTTCGTGCTGCCGCGTCCCGGCATTTTTCGCCTGTCGCTGATCGGCGCGCGGCTCGGCAAGCCGTTGCGCGGTCTGATGCCCGGGCGCCTTGGCGGCATGTTGGACATGGCACCGGCGCGCCTGCCCGCCGCCTCGCCCGGCGGCCGGCCGCAGGTCTTCCCGGCCGAGGGCGCGCGGCGTATGCGCGTGGCCCTGATGACAGGCTGTGCCCAGAAGGTGCTGGCGCCCGAGATCAACGCGGCAACCGTTCGCCTGCTCGCCCGCCATGGCTGCGAGGTCGTGGTCTCCGCCGGGGCCGGCTGTTGCGGCGCGCTGACCCACCACATGGGCCGTGAGGCCGAGGCGCTGGCGAGCGTGCGCGCCAATGTCGCCGCCTGGTCGCGCGAGATCGCGGGCGAGGGCCTCGACGCGGTGGTGATCAACGCCTCGGGCTGTGGCACCACGGTCAAGGATTACGGCTTCATGCTGCGCGATGACGACGCCTGGGCGGAGCGGGCGAAAGCGGTCTCGGAGCGCACGCGAGACGTCAGCGAGGTGATGGCCGAGCTCGGTCTGGCCGCCCCCGGCGACCACGTTGCCGGCCTGCGCGTGGCCTATCAGGCGCCGTGCTCCCTGCAGCATGGCCAGAAGATCACGGCCCAGCCCAGGGCACTGCTCGAGGCCGCGGGCTTCGCCCTGTCGGAGCCCGCCGAGCCCCATCTCTGCTGCGGCACCGCCGGCACCTACAATCTCTTGCAGCCGGAAATCGCCGGCCGCCTCAAGGCGCGCAAGCTGGTCACCCTCGATGCCTGCGAGCCCGCCGCCATCGCCAGCGGCAATATCGGCTGCATGACGCAGCTGGCCGGCGAGGGCACGCCGGTGGTGCATACGGTGGAACTGCTCGACTGGGCCACCGGCGGGCCCAAGCCAGGCGCGCTCACGGGCTCCTGACGCGCGCCTACTGGATATCCGAATCGGGCGGCGGCACCTGATAGGTTTGCGCCGCCTCGACCGCGAGGACGCCGGGCACCGCCTTGAGCCGCTCGATCGCGTCCGCAGCCACCGAGCCGGTAATGGTGCCGATCGCCCGCTGGCTTGCCATCTGGTCGAGGCCCTCGGCCCGCAGCGCGCCTTCGACCCTGCGAAACGCCGCATCGTCGGCCTCGCTGACCAGGATCATCACGTCGGTCTTGGCTGCCTCGGCCATGATTGCGGCCCCTTTCGATCACCGTCCCGTCCAGCGGCGACCGCCGCCGGACGGGGTCTCGAGTATATGTCATTGC
>CAZVDW010000846.1:0-1526 GCA_964625645.1 uncultured Rhodospirillaceae bacterium | reverse complement strand
GGACCAGGTAATCGATCCAGGTGTCCTGCTTGATGGCCGATATGGTGCCCAGCGGAATGGCGATCACGGTGGCCGTGATGGTGGCCATGATGGCGACCTGGAGCGAGAGCTCGAAACGCAGCGCAATCTCCTCGCCGATGGGCCGGTTTGTCCACATCGAGGTGCCCAGGTCGAAGCGGATGAAACCCCATATGAAATCGAGAAACTGCAGGAAGATCGGCTGGTCGATGCCGACCTCGGCGCGGCAGACGTCAAGCGCCTCTTTGTCGAAATAGCCGCCGGTGCCGGCCATCCTCAGCTCGCAAATGTCGCCCGGTATCAGGCGCAGCAGAAAGAACACGAGTATGGCCGCGCCGATCAAGGTCGGAACCATCAAAAGAATGCGCTTTACAATGTACTGATACATGGTTTCTCCACTCCCCGCCCGCGCCAGGCGGACGGGGAGCCCATGGTCTCAACAAACGGTCTGGAGCGGATTATTTCTCCAGCCAGACTCCCGAAAGATCCTGGTTCAGATAGTGGCTGGGACTGATTTTCCAGCCCTTGACGTAGGACCTGTGCGGAATGATGCGATACCACCACAAGGTAATGAACGCGTTGGCCTGCTCGTCGAGCGCGCGCTTTTCGAACTTGCGCATGATGGCACGCTGTTCGCTGACGCTTCCGGCCCGGTTCATGGCGTTGAACATCTTGTCCATCTCGCGGTCTTGATAGCTGCCGTAATTGTTGCCGGAGATATCGTCGGAGATGAATTTGGACACGTCGAGCAGCGGATTGACCACGGCCTGGCAGTTGAAGTCGATGGAAACGTCGAAGTCCTTCTTCTTCCTCAGCGTGGCGTAGAAAGGTCCGGTGGGCTGAACGCGCTGTTCCACCTGCAGGCCGATCTGCCGCCATTGATCGATCAGCCAGGTGCCGACGATCTTGTAGGGCTGGTCGACGCCGCGATTGTGCAGCGTGAACTTGAGATTGGGCACACCGGCTTCCTTGAGCAGCCGCTTGGCCTCGGCCCGGGATTTATTAATATCGGGCCAGTAGCCGGCGATCTTCTGTAACTCCTCCTTGGTCGCCGCCAGGGGGTGGCCCGGGAAGGCCACGCCACCGACCGCCTTGACGATGGCGATCTGCGACAGATACTTCGAGCCGCCCCAACGATCGATGGCCAGGCTCAGTGCCCGTCTCACCCGGGGATCGTCGAAAGGCTTCTTCTTGTGGTTCGGCGAGGCGATGAGGACGCAGTTCCAGTTGCTCTCCTGCACCGTAATGTCTTTGCCCAGCGCCTTCACCAGATCGTCACGGCTCTTGGGTGGGAAGCCACGGAATTCGATGGCTGCCCGGTCACCGCGCACGGCCTGGACCCTGAGCGACTGCTTCTTGGCGAAGATGGCCTCGAAGCCGTCGAGATAGGGTTTGCCGGCATGGTAATAGTCCGGGTTGCGCACGCCGCTGATCAGGGCGCCGGCCTGGCGTTCCTTGAAGCGGAACGGTCCCGACCCCAGCACGTTCTTCTCATACCAGTGCATGTC
>CAZVDW010000845.1:0-4847 GCA_964625645.1 uncultured Rhodospirillaceae bacterium | reverse complement strand
GTCACTCTTGATCGATATCTCAAGGTCGCCGGTGCCAAAATGCCCAACGTTCCGTACATCACGAAGAAGGTCTGGGCGCGCTTCCAAATCGACCGTATCAGGGTTGACCTTAACGTAGACGCGGATCGTATCTAAACTCAGGCGCAGTTCCACACAGGCGAAATTCTTCAAACGGCGGAACGCGATATAGAAGGCCAGTTCCTTGACTTGAACATCATCACCCAGCGCCATAAGGAAGCTTTTCAGTGCTTCGTATCGGTCGCGGAGAGGTTGACCGGCCTGAGCGATGTGTTCGCTAACCGTGGTGTACTTATTGCCGCCGCCGGTACTGCCAGCTGAACCTTCGGTCGTGAAGGAGGTTTGGGGCGGTGCGCTCGTCGCGTTGACCAGTTCGAGCATTAGAAGCTCATCGCCGTAGTGACGATATCGTATCAATTCGATATTTCGGTTTATCTGCTTGATGGCGTGTTGGTCATAGTTCGTGAAATCACCGGCAATACACAAGAGCCGAGGCGCCGACCAATCGACTGCCTTAGCCTGCTCCTCGCCAAACTGTTCCATGACAAGCCACTGGAAATCTTTTCGATGCCCCAGCAACCAATCGAGATAAAAGAGGCCTTGGTTGATGACATTCTCGTTGATCGACCGCTTGTACTCGATGATGACCGGGCAACCGTTCTCGTCGAGGCCCAAGGTATCTATCCGCCCCTGCTCCGGTGCTCTGATCACGTATTCTGTGGCCAAGAATCTGATCCCGAGAAAATCGTCGAGATGCTTCTCCATGAGCGTTTGAAGCGACTTTTCGACTTTTGCCGATCGCACGGGCAGCTCCGTGATACCCGTGCCCGTGATGCGGAATAGCTTCGCGTCTACCATTGTCTCACCCAAGGTGCCTTGGACGACATCCCAAGACTATTCTCGTTAACGAGCAACCGACCGAAAAACCGGCCATTGTCTCCCAGAAATGATGGAGACCGATGCTCTCAAAGCCAGCGAGTTGCTCGATCATCCCCCTGCGCCTCTTTGCATGCCGGTGCAGGCAGCGGCGGGTTGCGCAGGTGTTCAGATCGTCCTTGAAATACCGCTCGGCCAGCGACGCCAATCGCACGTCTTGCTCATCATTTGCAGCGAGGGATGCAAGAACTTTTCGACCCAACAGGCATGGCGTGCTCCAACCCCAATAATTACGCTTTTGGCGAGAGCACGCAAGTAGGGTTAGCCGGAAACAACACTTTGCCAAGAAGAATTAGGGGAACGTCCAAATTCCAAGCCTCTCTCCGCTCACTCCCGCATGCCTTCCTGATGCGGGATCGAGAGAGCTGGAGACTTGGTAAGCGCGAAGCGCTTTGACGTACTATGGAGACAGGGGCTCGGCCGGCACGCGGCCTGATGTTCGGCGACCGGCACCTGTCCCCGAGGCCGCTGCAAGGACTCACGCGGAGACGCGGAGACGCGGAGGGCTTGAGGCTGTCAGGACGCGCCGGGATGTTGCCTCGGAGCGCAGCGTTCCCTCCGCGGCTCCGCGCCTCCGCGTGCCAATTACAAGTCAGCGATGTCGTGGAAGGATAGAGCTCAGCTCGCCAGGTTCTTGCCCAGCCCCGCTATCGCCTCGTCGATCAGCACGCCCGACCTTGCCTCGTCGAGGCTCTCGGCGATCACCCGGCGCGTGGCCGCAATCGTCATGTCCACCGTGTCGGCGCGGATCTGCTCCAGCGCCCTGGCTTCGGCCTGGGCTATCTTGTCCGTCGCCGACTTGCCGCGGCGCTCGAGGGCCTCGGCGAGATCGCTCTTGGCCTGCTCGCTCTCGATGCGGGCGGTCTGGTGGGCTTGCGCCACGATGTCCTCGGTCTCCTTGACCGCGTCGCGCTGCTGGCGCTGATAGCCGGCGAGCAGGGTCTGGGCCTCTTCGCGCAGCTCGACGGCGCGCTCAAGCTCGCTCTTGATCGCCGCGGCCTTGCCATCGAGCATGCCGGTGATCATGGCCCAGGCCTTCTTGCCGACGGCGGCAATGAAGACCAGGAAGGCGATCAGCACCCAGAACTCGGGATCGTGCAGCATCAGGCGCGGGCCTCCATCTCGGCATCGACGGCCTTGGCCAGGGCGTCTTGCGAGACCTCAGCGCCGACCAGCTTGGCGGTCGCGGCCTGGGCGGCGGCCACGGCCACGTCGCGCAGACCCGTGCGCACTTCCGCCACGGCTTCGGCGATGCGCACTTCCTCGACCGCCGCGCGGGCATCGAGCTCGGCCTCGAAGGCGGCCTGGCGCGCGGCCGCATCGGCGGCGATCTCCTCGCGCGCTTTCGCGGCGATGGCCTGGGCCTCGGCGCGGGCCTTGGCCACGGTCGCTTCATAGGCGGCAAGCGCCTCTTCCGCTTCCTCGCGCATTCGCGTCGCCGTCTCGAGATCGCCCGCGACGCGCTCCTGGCGGCTCTCGATCGCCTCGGCGATGCGCGGCAGGGCGACGCGCGCCATGACGAAATAGAAGGCGGTGAAGGTAATCGCCAGCCACACCAGTTGCGGCATGTAGTCGGCGAATTCCATTTGTGGCATGGCGCTCTCCCCGGCCTTGGGGTTCTTGTCGCGGCTCTTAGCCGAACATGATCAGGAAGGCCATGACCAGGGCATACAGCGCCACCGCCTCGGTGAGCGCGAAGCCCAGCAGCACGTTGCCGAACATTTTCGGCGCCGCGGCGGGGTTGCGCATGCCCCCGGCCACATACTGGCCGAAAATGGTGCCGATGCCGACGCCAGCGCCGGCCACGCCGATGGTCGCCAGACCGGCGCCGATGAGTTTTGCGGCTTCAATATCCACGGTTCTCGATCCTTCGTTTGAGGGTCACAAAAGTAGGGTCAGACCCGCCGATCAGTGATGCAGATGCACCGAATCGCTGATGTAGAGGCAGGTCAGGACGGCGAAGACGTAGGCCTGCAGGAACGCGATGATGCTCTCCAGCGCGAACAGCAGGACGATGAAGATGAACGGCGCGATGCCGAAGATCCCGAGCGCCACGACAAAGCCGGCGAAGACTTTGATCATGGTGTGGCCGGCCATCATGTTGGCGGCGAGGCGCACCGAGAGGCTGATCGGGCGCGACATGTAGGAGATGAACTCGATCGGCACCAGCAGCGGCGCCAGCGCGATGGGCACGCCGGGGGGCAGGAACAGCGTGAAGAACTTGGCCCCGTGGCGGACGATGCCGAGGATCGTCACGCCGACGAAGATGACGCCGGCCAGCGCGAAGGTGACGATGATGTGGCTGGTGACGGTGAAGCTGTAGGGGATCAGGCCGAGCGAATTGCAGAACAGGATGAACATGAACAGCGTGAAGACGAAGGGGAAGAACTTGCGCCCTTCCGAGCCGACGCTGTCGCGCACGGTCTTGGCAATCAGCTCGTAACTCATCTCCGCCATGAGCTGCCAGCGGCCCGGCACCAGGGCGTTGCGCTTCGGGCTCAAGGTCAGAAAGGCCGACATCAGGGCGACGCCGATCACCATCATCAGCGACGAATTGGTGAACGACACATCGACACCGCCGATGTGCATTTCCACCAGGCGATGGATCGCGAATTGCTCGAGTGGGCTATGTCCGGCGGCCACCGCGTCTTCCCTGTTCCTCGGGCAACGGCCTCAAGCGCTGGGGCCGCCGTCCTTGTCGTTGTCGTCGGCGGCGGCGCTCAAGCGCAGTGCCGTCCGATACGCATTCAATGTTCCGGCCGCCATCCCAAGAGCCAGGAAAAGCAGCAGCAGCCAGGGCCGTGTGCCAAGAAGCTCATCCAGGCCCCAACCCATCACCGCGCCGACAAACACCGCCGACGCCATTTCGGTCGCCAGGCGCAGAGCTTGTCCTATCGACGTAGCCCGGGAGGGGTCGGCCTTGGCGGGATCCTGTTTGCTGCGGGCCTCTCTCAGACGTCTATCAAGATCCTCCAGAGACGGAGGCGGCTTGTTTGCCGTCATCGGCATCCTTTGCCTCGCCGCCAGCGAAGGGGCGGCGAAAAAGCGGGTGCAACATAGGGTCTGGCCCGGAACCTGTCAAGATTCAGTCTCGCGCTCATAACCTATTGATATCAATATGCTATTTAGAGGGCAAATTACTCGGCAGCCTGCAGCTGCTCGGCCTCGCTCATGTCCACGGAAACCAACTGCGAAACCCCGCGCTCGCCCATGGTCACGCCGAACAGCCGGCGCATGCGCGCCATGGTCAGGCGATGATGGGTGACGACCAGGAATCGCGTGGCCGAAGTCTCGGCGATCTCCTCCACCATATTGCAGAAGCGGTCGACATTGGCGTCGTCGAGCGGCGCGTCGACCTCGTCGAGCACGCAGATCGGCGTCGGCTTGGTGAGGAACACGGCGAACAGCAGCGCCAGCGCCGACAGCGCCTTCTCGCCGCCGGAAAGCAGGCTGAGGTTTTGCAGGCGCTTGCCGGGCGGGCTCGCCATCACCTCCAGGCCGGCCTCCAGCGGGTCGTCGTCGCCGACCAGATCGAGATGCGCCTTGCCGCCGCCGAACAGGCGCTCGAAAAGCGTCTGGAAGTGGCCGTTGATCTGCTCGAAGGCGGCCAGCAGCCTTTGCCGGCCCTCGCGGTTGAGCGAGGCGATGCCGCCGCGCAGCTTGGCGATGGCGGCGATGAGGTCGTCGCGCTCGCCGACCATGGTCTCGATCTGCTCAGCCAGCTCGGCGGCTTCGGCATCGGCGCGCAAATTGACCGCGCCCATGGTCTCGCGCTCGCGCTGCAGGCGCTCGACGGCGCGTTGCAGCTTGGCGATCTCGTCGAGCGCCTCGGCCGACTTGGCTTCGGCGATCTCGAGCAAGGCCGGCGGCTCGACCTGGAAACGCTCCTGGAT